>JBJTGD010000078.1:0-4449 GCA_046093735.1 Acidimicrobiia bacterium
GGTCACCTGGGCACCGACCACGGCTGGCCATCGTCGCTCTCGTGGGTACGACCAGGCCGAACTGCTGGCTCGAGCGATCGCGCAGTCGGCCCGACTCCCCGTTCGACGTCTCCTCCGCCGATCGAGCGGCAGCACCCAGACGGGTCGTACCCGCGGGAGCGACGATGGCCAGCCGTGGTCGGTGCCCAGGTGACCGTCGGGACGGCGGACTCGAGACGGAGAGGATCGAGGAGCCGGGCGAGGGCCGGACCCACGATCTCGGCCACGTCACGACGCCCGTGGGACTTGAGCGCCAGGACGAGGGGCCGGGAGCACTCGTCGTAGCGGAGGAGGGCCAGCACCTCGTCGAGCCCGGCGGGAGGAGCCAAGCGATCGGCGGACACGAGAGAGCCCAGGCACGAGGGGCACACGACGCATTCGGCAGCCCGACACACCGCGCACACCGGCGGCAACCACAGGTCGACGACCTCGCGCAGGATCCGGCGAATGATGGCGCCCATGCGCCGACGGTACGGGCCCGGGCCGACCGAGACCCGGGCCGTTCCGCCTCAGTGCATGAGCAGCGGAGGATCGGTGCGGTTGACGATGGAGTCGGCCCGACGACGCACGGCCGCGTTGGTGTCGTCATGGGTGATGATCCAGAACTGGCGGGACCGCACGGCCTCCACCACCCGATCGGCGACGACATCGGGATCGATGCCGCGGTCGATGAACGTCTGCACGATCTCACCGAGTGCGTCGACCTCGTCGGCCGCCGCTCCGGGTCGGTTGCGCGCCGAGGTGGCGATGTTCGTCTTCACCCACGAGGGACACAGCACCGACACTCCGACCGGTGACGACTCGGCGACCAGTTCGTTGAACAGTGTCTCCGACAGTGCCACCACTCCGTACTTGGCCACGTTGTAGGGACCCATGAACGGTGCGGCGAACAGGCCGGCCACCGACGCGGTGTTGACGATGTGACCCTCGCCCTGCGCCTGCAGGACGGGTAGGAACACCCGGACACCGTGGACGACACTCCATAGATCGACGTCGATGACCCACTTCCAGGCATCGATGTCCATGGCCGACATGGGACCGCCTCCACCCACACCTGCGTTGTTGCACACCAGTTGGACTGCGCCGAACGCATCGAGGGTGGTGGCCAGCAGGGCTTCGATCTCGCTGGGCGAGGAGACGTCGCACCGGGTGGCCACGACTTCGGCGCCGGCGGGCATCGCCGCCACCGCGTCGTCGAGCGGACCCTGCTCGATGTCGGCCATGACGACCTTCATGCCCTCGCCCGCGAACCGGATCGCCATCGACCGCCCGATGCCGCTGGCCGCGCCGGTGACGACTGCGACCTTCCCGCTCAGGTTCTCCATCTCTCCCCCTCCGGGTCCGTGACCGGTCTCAGTACCGGTAGTGGTCGGACTTGAAGGGCCCGTCCACCGGGATCCCGAGATAGGCGGCCTGGTCCTCGGTGAGCGTGGTGAGCCGCACACCGAGCGCATCGAGGTGCAGTCGGGCCACCTTCTCGTCGAGGTGCTTGGGCAGCGTGTACACCCGGCGCTCGTAGAAGTCCCGGTGTCCGTAGAGCTCGATCTGGGCGATGACCTGGTTGGAGAACGAGTTCGACATCACGAAGGACGGATGACCGGTGGCGCATCCGAGGTTCATGAGTCGACCCTCGGCCAGCACGATCACCGAATGGCCGTCGGGGAAGACGTACTCGTCGACCTGGGGCTTGATGACGACCCGCTGGACATCGCTCATCTTCTTGCGACCGGCCATGTCGATCTCGTTGTCGAAGTGCCCGCTGTTGCTGACGATGGCGTTGTGCTTCATGCGGGCCATGTGCTCGGCCGTGATGATGTTGAAGTTGCCGGTGGCGGTCACGTAGATGTCGCAGTAGTCGAGGACATCCTCGAGCCGCGCCACCTGATAGCCCTCCATCGCCGCCTGCAACGCGCAGATCGGGTCGATCTCGGCCACGATGACGCGTGCCCCCTGCCCGCGCAACGATGCGGCACAACCCTTGCCCACGTCGCCGTAGCCGCACACGAGGGCGACCTTGCCGCCGATCATCACATCGGTGGCCCGGTTCAGACCGTCGATGAGACTGTGACGACAGCCGTAGAGGTTGTCGAACTTCGACTTGGTCACCGAGTCGTTGACGTTGATAGCCGGGAACAGGAGCTGACCGGCTTCCTGCATCTGGTAGAGGCGATGGACGCCGGTGGTCGTCTCCTCGGTCACACCCTTGATGCCCTCGGCGATGCCGTGCCACAGCGTCGGTTCGGTGGCCACCGTCCGCTGCAGGAGTTCGAGGACGACCGCCCACTCCTCCGAGTCGTCCTCGGTGGCCTCGGGCACAACGCCCGAGCGCTCGTACTCGACACCCTTGTGGACCAACAACGTGGCGTCGCCGCCGTCGTCGAGGATCATGTTGGGTCCACCACCATCGGGCCAGCGCAGGATCTGCTCGGTGCACCACCAGTACTCGGTGAGGTTCTCGCCCTTCCACGCGAAGACCGACACACCGCGGGGCGCGTCGAGGGTCCCGTCGGGACCGACGACCACGGCCGCCGCGGCGTGATCCTGGGTGGCGAAGATGGTGCAGCTGGCCCACCGGACCTCGGCGCCGAGACAGGTGAGGGTCTCGATCAGCACTGCGGTCTGGATCGTCATGTGCAGCGAGCCGGTGATGCGCGCGCCGGCGAGGGGCAGGGCGTCGGCGTACTCGGCCCGCAGGGCCATGAGTCCGGGCATCTCGTGCTCGGCCATCTGGATCTCCTTGCGACCGAAGCCGGCCAGCGTGAGATCGGCGACCTTGTAGTCGATCCCGTTGGCGTGATCGGCGACGAGCTCGGAGGAGGGGGCGTGCGAGGTCATGGGCATCCTTCCAAGGACGATGCAGGCGGAATTGTGAGGCTGTGGCCCTCTGACCCTGCGATCAGCCCGTCGGGAGTGTAGGCCCTCACCCCTCGCCGACGCGGGAGTCGATCTCCTCGATGATCGGCACCGGCCCCGGATCCACGTCCTGTTCGAGGGCGGCGTGGACCGATGTCAGCAGACCGAACAACGCGAGGTCGTACATCTGTGACAGGAGACCGTCTCCCTCAGCGGCCACCACGTGCACATCACCCACCACCTCGACCATGAGTTCCTCGACGACATCGAGGCGCTGCGACACCGAGGGATGTTCGAAGTCGTGACGCAGCAGGATCGCCTGGAACACCTGGCGCGTCACATCGCCGTCCTGTCCCCAGCCCACTATCTCGTCGTGGGTGAGCGCGGGGACGACGTTGTGGAACGCCGCCACCTTGGCACTCTCGTTGAACGCCGACTTCCACAGACCAGCCAGCATCCCGCCCGGCCCATTGCCGCCGTAGATCAACGGGAACGAACGGCCGAGAGCGCGGGCCAGTCCTCGGGTCGGACTGTTGGCACCGGCCAGCACGTCGCGCCGACGTGACAGGTGCTCGGTCTCATCCTCCACCCACACACTGGCTCCGGGATCGAAGCCCACACGCTCCAGGAACAACATCGCCGGTGCGGTCAGCGCAGCGAAGGCGGCCCGCTCGTTGGGCACGTCGGCCACGACGGGGAGCACCACCCCGCCGGCATCGACGACCACGCGCGCCAGTTCGCCTCCCGCCGTCACGCAGGCCACGGTCGCACCGTCGTCGAGCGCCAGCTGCACGGCATCGACGGTCTCCGCCGTGTCGCCGCGCAATGAGACGGCGATGACCAGTGTCGAGTCGTCGACGAAATTCGGCAATCCGTACCCGCGATGCACCACGATCGGCACCGGGATCGTCGGACCGACTGCCTCGAGCACGAACGAACAGGCGTGACCCGCTGCGCCGATCCCGCACAGGACGATGTTGGAGATGTCGTCATGGTCGGGCAGTCGGGCCACGTCGAGCACGACGCGGGTGGCCGTGGCCGCCGAGTTCAGCTGTTCGGGCATCGACTCCAGTGCGTCGAGCATGCCCAGCGAATCGGTGGCCATCACGCCTCGAACGTGGGGGAGATCGATTCGGCCGCGGCGCGGGCCGTCAGACGTTCGTGCTCGGCATCGTCGACGGTGGTGGCCTCGTCGACGAGCATGATGGCGATGCCGTCACGGACGTCGTAGCGGCGATGCAGACGAGGGTTGTAGAGCGCGTCCTCGTCGGCGAAGTAGAGCAGCGGTCCCCGATCCTCGGGACAGGCCAGCACGGCCAGGAGTTGCGGGTCGAGTGTCATGGGTGGCTCCTCAGCCGGCGGGTGGGCCAGTTCGGCGATCAGGGAACGGATCTCGGCCACGTGCCGGTCGCAGGACTCCTGCGTGGCGGCCTCGAGATTGAGCCGGAGGAGCGGCTCGGTGTTGGACGGACGGAGATTGAACCACCAGGGATCGGCCGGATCGGCCGTCGGACCGGCGGTGAGATCGACGGTGAGCCCGTCGAGTCGGTCCTGGTC
>JBJTGD010000079.1:0-12368 GCA_046093735.1 Acidimicrobiia bacterium
GATCTCTTCTCGTCCTTGGCGCTCCTCGTGGTGGTGGCTGCCCTGGTCGGCCTCGGTGTCGCCTTCCTCATGGCCGGTCGCGATCGTCCGGCGGCGCGGCGGTCGGCCACCGGTCGGGTCGCGATCCTCGACACCCCGGCGCACATCGACTGGCGGGTCGATCCCGACTCGCCGTTCTCCCAGTAGCCCCCGCCCCCGCTCCCGTCCACGGCCCAGGCGACGTTGGTTCCCTCGATGACCGGCCCGGCGCCGGAACCGGAGCCGGTGGTCACGCACCCGGACGACCCCGATTTCCTGCTCGTGTCCACGGAGGGTCCCCGAGCCTCCGACGAGTTGCTGTCATTGCCCGGGCTGGGGGCGAGCGCGTCCGGGGCCCAGATCGCCCCTGCACCGATCGCCGCTCGGGCCCCCGTGGTTGCACCGGCTGCCCCTGCCCCGACGCCCGTTCCACCCGTCGATGCGTCGGTTCCGGCCGAGCCCCCGCTGCGACTCGAGCCCGCCCCGCTGCCGGTGGTCACTCCGTCGCCCCGACCACTCGACCGCATCGAACCCGACGAACCGCCGGCGCCTTCGCCGCCGCACGATCCGTCGGTGTACGCGGTCGATCGCTACGCGCTGCTGCGTCGGATCGAGAGCCTCGAGGAGCGCACCGACGCCCACTCGCGTGCATGGGCCAAGAGTCTGCGGGCCCGACTCGAGTCGGGACGTCCGTGACCGCACTCGCGACAGCGATCGGCACATCGATCGGGGAGCGCCCTCGGCAGGATTCGAACCTGCGCACACGGCTCCGGAGGCCGATGCTCTATCCCCTGAGCTACGAGGGCTGGTAGGGCAGGGACCCTAGTCCACCCGCCGATCGGGTCCTCCCGCTCGATCCCCGAGGCGTGCCGGTCAGGCCAGCAGGTTGATGGCCCGCGAGGCCACCAGCACGATCGTCACCAGTGATGCGGCCGACTGCACCATCATCAGCGCCTTGGCGCGTTTGGTCAGCGGCATCGAATCGGTGGGGCCGAACGATGTCGAATTCGTGAAGCTCGTGTAGAGGTAGTCGAAGAAGCCGGGACTCCACGGTTGACGGAACACATCGGTGGTGGCGTTCTGCGGGAACAGGAAGTCGCGCGCCGCCGGTTCGGTGTCGCGCCGCACGGTCGGCCCACCGGCGTCGAGCTCCCAGTACCACAGCGCGAACACGATGACGTTGTTCAACCACAGGGCGATGGCGGTGTAGACGAGTTCGGCGCCGTCGATGTCGGAGTTGCGCAACAGGTCGTGCACCAACAGACCGACCGCGCTCAGGTTGGCCGCCGAGATCACCGCGATCAGCAGGATGGACACGGCGCGCAACGGCGCCGAGTCGGCGGCGCGCCGATCCGGATTGGTGACCAGCAGTGGCACCATGAGCAGCGCCTCGAGCGCGGGTAGCAACCACCGTGGGCCGATGACCAGAGGTGACGGCAACAGGACGTAGAGGGCGATGGCGCCGGCCAGGGCCACCGCCGCCGGCCAACGCGATTCGTGGTTCCGGGTGCCGCCGGAGTTCACGCCCGCTGCAGTTCCCGCGAGCGCACGACCGTGCTGCCGAAGGGCCACAGCGCCAGCACCGACATCTTGAAGGCCTGGATGCCGAACGGGATGCCGATGATCGTGACGCACAGGATGGCGCCCGAGATGAGGAACCCGATGAACAGGCCCCATCCGATGAGCACCAGCCACAGGATGTTGAACACGATCTCCAGAACGCTGCCCGAACTGCCGATCGAGGCCGAACGTCCGAAGGGCCACAGGGCGAAGCCGGCCAACTTGAAGGCCTGGATGCCGAACGGGATCCCGATGATGGTGATGCACATGACCAACCCGCCGAGCAGGTAGCCGAGGGCGAGCCAGACCCCTCCGAAGATGAACCACAGGATGTTGCCGATGGTGCGCATGGGCGCACGCTACCGGTGGGCGCTCGGCGGATTCGGGACGCTCAGGAGTGGTCGACGCCCACGGCCGCCAACTTGGTGCGGAAGTCGCCGTAGCCCCGGTCCAGCAGGTCGACACCGTGGATGAGGCTCTCGCCCTCGGCCGAGGCGGCGGCGATCACGTAGGAGAATCCGGCGCGCAGATCGGGCACCACCAGTTCGTCACCGTGCAACCTCGTCGGTCCCACCACCACGGCCGAGTGCCGGTGATTGGCGGCGCCGAACCGGCACCGGGTCGGGCCCAGACATTCGGTGAACACCTGGATCTGCGCGCCCAGTGACCGCAGGGCCTCGGTGTAGCCCAGTCGGTCCTCGTACACGGTCTCGTGCACCACACTCACGCCCTCGGCCTGGGTCAGCGCAGTGACGAACGGCGACTGCCAGTCCGTCATGAAGCCGGGATGCACATCGGTCTCGAGGGCGAGGGGGCGCAGCATCCGACGGGCTCGTCGGAAGGTGAGCGTGTCGCCGGCGGCGTCGATGGAGAACTCGCCACCGGCGCGCCGGTACACGTTGAGGAACGTCGACAGCAGTTGCTGCTGCACGCCGTGCACCGTGATGGTGCCGCCGGTGGCCAACGCCAACGAGGCCCACGAGGCCGCCTCGAGTCGGTCGCCGATCACCCGGTGTTCGAACCCGCCGAGTTCGTCGACGCCCGTGACCCGAATCGTGCGGCTGGGCTCGACCGAGATGATCGCTCCCATCTTCTGCAGCACGGCGATCAGGTCGAGGATCTCGGGCTCGATGGCCGCGTTCGTCAACTCGGAGTCACCCTCGGCCAGCACCGACGCGAACAGGAACTGCTCGGTGGCGCCCACCGAGGGAAAGGGGAGAGCCACGCGCGCGCCGCGCATCGTGTCGACACGCAGTTCGATGATGTCGCCCCGGTGGTCGTCGCGCGCACCGAACGAGCGCAGCACGTCGAGGTGGTAGTCGACCGGTCGTGGACCGATCGAGCAGCCGCCCGGAGCCGCGACCACGGCGTGTCCGGTGCGATGCAGCGAGACGGCGGTCGTGAGCACCGGGATCCGACTGGCGGCGTGGAGGCGCATGATGTCGTCCTCGCCCAGTGCGTCGAACGTCGGTGCCGTGATCGTGATCTCGTCGGCGTCGTGGGACACGGTCCCGCCGGCGAGGCGGATCAGTTCGTCGACGACGTCGATGTCACGAATGGCCGAGATATTGGTGATCCGGGAACGCTCGGTGGTGAGCAGCGCAGCCACCATCGCCTTGGGCAACGCGTTCTTCGAACCGCGCACGGCGATCTCGCCGTCCACGGGTCGACCGCCACGAACGAGCATGGTGTCGGTGTCAGTGTCGGTGTCCGTCTCGGAATCCGAGTCCGCGGGAACGGGGGAGTGCGTCGTCATCGGACCTCCGATGCTAGGGCCGCCCTGCGGGGACGGACCGAATCGTCGACGGATCGGCGAATGACGGCCACTAGTGTTCGATGGTCCTACGCCCCCGGGAGCCGTCCGCCGTGATCCGAGACCAACTCGCCACTGCCCTGCGGTCGGCCCTCACGAGTCTCGAGATCCATCCGCTTCCGGCCCGCATCGAACTGGAACGTCCGGCCCGGCGCGAGCACGGCGACTGGTCGTCGAACGTGGCCCTGATGAGCGCCAAGGCGGCGGGATGGAATCCCCGTGAGCTCGCTGGTCGGCTGGCCGAGATCCTCATGGCCGATCCCCCGGCCCATGTCACCGCCGTCGAGGTGGCCGGTCCCGGCTTCGTGAACTTCCGTCTCGCCGATTCGTGGCTGCACGACGTGCTGCGCGACGTGCTCGCCGGCGGAGTGGCCGACTACGGCCGAGCCGATACCGGTGCCGGCACGCGGGTCCTGTTGGAGTTCGTCAGTGCCAATCCCACCGGCCCGTTGCATGCCGGTCACGGTCGCGGTGCGGCCTACGGCGACTCGCTGGCCCGCATCCTCGAGCGCTGCGGCTACGTCGTCGAACGCGAGAACTACCTGAACGACCGGGGCACGCAGATGCAGCTGTTCGCCGCATCGCTGCGGGCTCGTCGCGACGGCACCGACGTCCCCGAGGGTGGCTACCGGGGTGACTACATCGTCGAGTGGGCGGCCGAGATGCCGGCCGACGCCGATCCGATGGCCTGGGGTGAGGATCGAGCCGTGGCCGATCACCTGGCCACGCTGGAGCGGATGTCGGTGCGGTTCGACTCGTGGTTCTCCGAGCGTTCGATGGTGGAGTCGGGGGCCATCGACGTCACGCTCGCCGATCTCCGGTCGCGCGGTGTGGCGGACGATGCCGATGGCGCAGTGTGGTTGCGTTCCACCGAGTTCGGTGACGACAAGGACCGCGTGCTCGTCAAGAGCGACGGCGAGTACACCTATCTCCTGCCCGACATCGCCTATCACCGCGCCAAGTTCGCTCGCGGCTACGACCTCCTCATCGATGTATGGGGTGCCGACCATCACGGGTACGTGCCGCGCATGAAGGCGGCGATGCAGGCCCTCGGTCACGATCCCGCCGAACTCGAGTGCCAGATCCTCCAGCTCGTCAACCTCGTCAAGGGCGGCGAGCCGGTGCGGTTCTCCAAGCGGGCCGGCGACATCGTCGAGTTGGCCGATGTGCTCGACGAGGTCGGACCCGACGCGGCGCGCCTCACCTATCTGCTCCAGTCGATCGACTCCACCCAGACGTTCGACTACGACGTCGTGCGCAGTCGGGCCATGGACAACCCCGTCTATTACGTGCAGATGGCCTACGCCCGCTTGCGGTCCATCTTCCGCGTGGCCTCGGAACGTCGGGTGGCGCTCATGCCGCTGGTCGACGTCGATCTCTCGTTGCTGGTCCACGACCGCGAGCTCGATCTGCTGCGCGCCCTGTCGGAACTGCCCGACACCGTCGTCGTCGCCGCCGCCGACCGGGCTCCTCATCGCATCACCACGTGGGTGCGCGAACTGGCCGGAACGGTGCACGGCTTCTACCACGACTGTTACGTGATGGGAGATGACGTCCCGCCGGCCCTCACCCAGGCGCGTCTGCAACTGGCCGAGGCCGCCACCGTGGGTCTCGCCATCGGTCTCGACCTGCTCGGCGTGAGCGCGCCCGAGCAGTTGTGAGCATGTCCGCGCTGCCGCTGTCGCTGCTGCCCGACACCGCAGTGGTCGACGCCGACGGGCGCCTGTCGATCGGCGGGTGCGACGTGCTCGACCTGGCGGCCGAGTTCGGCACGCCGCTGTTCGTGTACGACGAGGAACACCTGCGGGCCCGGTGCCGGGAGGCGGTGGCCGCCTTCGGTCCGGGCGTGAACTACGCCACCAAGGCCTTCCTGTGTCGGGCCATGGCCCGGCTGGCGTTCGAGGAGGGGTGCAATCTCGACGTCTCCACCGGAGGCGAGTACCACGTGGCCCGTGACGCCGGTGTGCCCGCCGATCGTCTCGTGCTGCACGGCAACAACAAGTCGATCGACGAACTTCGTCGCGCCCTCGACGAGGGCGTGGGTCGCGTCATCGTCGATTCGTTCGACGAGATCGACCGGATCGAGTCGCGGGTGGCGGACGGGTCGCCCGTACCCCGCGTGCTCTTGCGGATCACACCCGGGGTCGAGGCCCACACCCACGAGTTCGTGCGCACCGGGCAGGACGACTCGAAGTTCGGCTTCGGTCTGGCCAGCGGAGCGGCCGATGCCGCCGTGACCCGCGCCGCCGCCTCACCCGCTCTCGATCTCGTCGGACTGCACGTCCACATCGGGTCACAGGTGTTCGAGGCCCGTTTCTTCGAGATGGCGATCGAGGTGCTGGCCCCGTTCGTGCAGCGGCACGGTCTCCCTGAGCTATCGATCGGTGGCGGTCTGGGTGTGGCCTATGTGTCCGGCGAGTCCAGCGACTCCCTCACCGAGTGGGGTGCCATCGTGCGCTCGGCCTGCGCGGCGGCCGGCATCACGTCGACCGTCACCGCCGAACCCGGTCGGGCGTTGGTGGCCCGTGCTGCGGTCACGCTCTACGAGGTCGGGACGATCAAGGAGTTGCCCGGCATCCGCACCTACGTGTCGGTCGACGGAGGGATGAGTGACAACCCTCGTCCGGTGCTCTACGGAAGTGGGTACGAGGCGTTCCTGCCCCGATGCACCGAGGCCGAGCGCGCCTCGGTGGTGACCATCGTGGGCAAGCACTGTGAGTCGGGCGACGTCCTCATCCGTGACGCGCACCTGCCCTCCGATCTCGCCGTCGGTGATGTGCTGGCCACCCCCGTCACCGGGGCCTACGGGTACTCCATGGCCTCCAATTACAACAAGGTCCCGCGGCCGGCCGTGGTCTTCGTGCGCGACGGACGGGCCCGTGTGGTGGTCCGACGGGAGACGCTCGACGACCTGCTCTCGCTCGAGGTCGACTGACCGTGTCGCCGGGCGAACTGGTCTTCGTGGGCGTGGCCGTGCTGTTCGCTGCCGGCATCCAGACCATGACGGGTTTCGGCTTCTCACTCTTCGCCGTGCCCATCATGTCGATGGTCATCCCCACCGAGGCCGCTGTCGTGATCGCCGCCTCGCTCAGCACCATGACCAGCGGGGGACAGGCGTGGACCGAGCGTCAGCACCGGGATCGACCCACGGTGGTGCGCATCGTGCTCGCCGCGTTGCTGGGCATGCCGCTCGGGCTGTTGGTGTTCACCGTCATGACCTCGCAGCAACTGAAGATCGGCCTCGCGGTGGTGATCGTCGTGTTCCTCATCATCAACCTGCGCGGCGTGCGTCTCGACCATGCGTCGACTCCCATCGATCTCGGCGCCGGCTTCGTGGCCGGGGTGTTGAGCACCTCGTTGTCCACCAACGGACCACCTCTGGCCATGGCCCTGCACGCCCGTCACCTGCCGGCCGAGGTGTTCCGGGGCACGATCGCTTCGATCCTCGTCGTCCTCGGCGTCATCTCCGTCGTCCTGTTCGCCGTGACGGGGCACTACACGGTCGAGATCGCGTGGGCCCTCGTCGTGGTCATCCCGGCGATGGTCGTCGGTTTCCTCATCGGCCATCGGCTGCGCGTGCGGATCGACCACCGCGTCTTCCGTCGGCTGGTGACGTTGCTGCTGGCCCTCACCGCGGTGGTCACCCTGGTCAGTGCCGCCCTCGGATGACGCCGAATCCTGCCGGGCCGGCGAGCGCTCGCCGGTAGCCTCTCGACGTGGATTCCTCGGTCGTGCGCATCGGCGTGCTCGGATGCGGGACGGTGGGTACGGCCTTCGTCGGCCTGGTGGCCCGACAGGCGGCGACCGTCCGGGCCCGAACCGGCCTGGCGTTGGAGATCGCCGCCATCGCCGTGCGCGACCCGCAACGTGACCGTCCCGGCATCGATCCCTCATTGCTCACCGACGACCCGGCCGCTGTGGTGGCCGACCCCGCCATCGACGTCGTGGTCGAGGTGATGGGCGGCATCGACGACGCCCGCGGTCTCGTCCTCGCCGCACTGGCGGCCGGCAAGCCGGTGGTGACGGCCAACAATGCGCTGCTGGCCGTGTCCGGGGCCGAACTGTTTGCCGCCGCCGAGTCCGCCGGCGTGGATCTGCTCTTCGAGCCCGCCGTCGCCGGTGGCATCCCGCTGGTGCGGCCGTTGCGCGAGTCGCTCCTGGCCGAGCCCATCGACCTCGTGGTCGGCATCGTCAACGGCACGACCAACTACATCCTCACGCAGATGACCGAGTCCGGTGCGGGGTATGCCGACGCCTTGGCCGAGGCCCAGTCACTTGGATTCGCCGAGGCCGATCCCACCGCGGATGTCGGCGGTCACGATGCCGCCGCCAAGATCGCCATCCTCGCCTCGATCGCCTTCGGGGTGGTGCTCACCTCCGACGACGTCGATGTGGAGGGCATCACCGCAGTCACGGCCCGCGACATCGCCTTCGCCGACCGACACGGCTTCGTCCTGAAGCTCCTGGCCATGGCCGAGCGGCACGAGACGTCCGATGGTGTGCGTCAGTCGGTGCGCGTGCATCCCACTCTCGTTCCTGTCGATCATCCGTTGGCCGCCGTGCGTGGCAGCTTCAACGCGGTCTTCGTCCACGGCGATGCCGTCGGTGATCTCATGTTCTACGGACCGGGAGCCGGGGGTGCGCCGACCGCGTCGGCCGTGCTCGGTGACGTGGTCGACGCCGCCGTGAACCTGCGTCGCGGTACTCATGCCTCGGTCGGTGCGCTCGCCGATGCCCGTCTCCTGGATCCGGCTGAGCTGATCGACGCCTGGTACATCGGCCTCGAGGTCGATGACCGCCCCGGCGTGCTGGCCGTGATCGCCGCTGCCCTCGGTGAACACGGCGTGTCGATCGCGTCGATGGACCAGGACGTGGCCGATCCCGATGCCCGAGTGGCGCGCATCGACCTCGTGATCCACCCGGCTCTCACGGCGGACGTGCGCGCCACGCTCGATGCGTTGCGCGCCCTCGAGCCGGTGCGCAGCATCGACGCCACCGTGCGCGTCCTGCCCGGGGTCGTCGGCACATGACCCTCACTTATGTCAGCACCCGGGGGGCGGCTCCCGAACTCGACTTCGCCGACGTCCTGCTGGCCGGACTGGCCGTCGACGGCGGTCTGTACGTGCCGGCGCAGTGGCCCGCGCTCCCGGTGGGGACCCTCGACCGCTTCGCGTCGATGGACTACCCGTCGGTGGCGGTCGAGGTCATGTGGCCCTTCGTCGAGGGAACGATCGCCCGTGACGACTTCGAGCGTGCCGTCCACGATGCCTACGCCACCTTCGACACCCCCGAGGTCGTGCCGTTGCGCGACATCGGCGACGACGTGCACCTGGCCGAGCTCTGGCACGGCCCCACGCTGGCGTTCAAGGACATCGCGCTGCAGCTGGTCGGTCGACTCTTCGATCTCGAACTGCGCCGACGCCGCGAACGGGTGACGATCGTCGGCGCCACCTCGGGTGACACAGGTTCGGCAGCCATCGAGGCGCTGCGTGATCGTGACACGGCCGAGGTGTTCATCCTCCATCCCGCCGGACGGGTGTCCGAGGTGCAACGACGGCAGATGACCACCGTCCTGTCACCCAACATCCACAACCTCGCCGTCGAAGGGACCTTCGACGACTGTCAGGACATCGTGAAGGCGCTGTTCGCCGACGAGTCGTTCCGGACGCGGCGCAACCTGTCGGCCGTCAATTCCATCAACTGGGCTCGCGTCATGGCCCAGATCGTCTACTACGTCACCTCGGCCGTGCGGCTGGGCGGATCGGCCGGACGTCCGGTGGCCTTCGCCGTGCCCACCGGCAACTTCGGCAACGTCTTCGCCGGGTACGGCGCACAACGCATGGGCGTACCGATCACCCAGTTCGTGGTGGCATCGAACCGCAACGACATCCTCACCCAGTTCCTCACCACCGGATCGATGACCATCGGCGAGGTGCATCCGACATTGAGTCCGAGCATGGACATCCAGGTGTCGTCGAACCTCGAACGATTGCTGTTCGAGATCGGCGGGCGGGACGGCACCGAGATCGCCGAGTTGATGACCCGGTTCCGGGCCGAGGGCACGGTGTCGGTCGCCGCCGAGCGACTCGACCTGCTGTCCGAGCACTGGTCGGCGGCCCGGATCGACGATGCCACCACGGCCGAGACCATCGCTCGCACGTTCGAGCGCACCGGGATCGCCCTCGATCCGCACACGGCGGTGGGCCTGGCCGCCGCCGAGCGCGTGCGGGCCGACCGTGCGGTGCCGATGGTGGTGTTGGCCACCGCCCACCCCGCCAAGTTCCCGGACGCCGTGGAGTCGGCGATCGACCGTCGGCCACCCCTGCCGATGCATCTGGCCGACCTGTTCGAGCGGCCGGAGCGTTACGAGGTCCTGCCCAACGACTACGGGGTCGTGCGCCGGGCCATCGAGGACGCGCTCGGCTCCTGAGGTGCGGCCTGTCCCGATCCGCGGTCCATCGGGCAGACTGACGTTCCCATGAAGTACGTGATCTGCGTCCCCGACGGCTGCGCCGACGAACCGCTGGCCGAGCTCGGTGGCCTGACCCCGCTGCAGGCGGCGTCGACCCCGGTGCTCGACGCGCTGGCCCGACGAGGGACAGTGGGTCGCGCCGTGGTCATCCCGGAGGGTCTCCCACCCGGTTCCGACGTGGGGAACATGTCGATCCTCGGGTACGACCCCGCCCGCTTCCACACCGGACGGGCGCCCATCGAGGCGGCGGCGCTGGGCCTGCGGCTCGGACCGGACCGCGTCGCCTACCGCTGCAACCTCTCCACGGTGGGCGCCGACGGCACCATGCTCGACTTCGCCGGAGGGCATCCGTCGAACGAACAGGCCGCGGTGGCCATCGCCGCCCTCGACGAGGCGCTCGGCGGCGACGGTGTCGAGTTCCACCCGGGCGTGCAGTACCGCCACATCATGGTGGCGCCGGCCGACTGGGTCGATGCCGAGTGTGTTCCTCCGCACGATCTGACCGACAAGCCGGCGGTGTGGCCCACCGGTCCGGCGGCACCGCGTCTGCAGCGGATCATGGATGCGTCGCGTGACGTGCTCGCCCCACTCGGACTCGACGCCAACATCGCATGGTTGTGGGGTCAGGGGTTCCAGCCGCAGATGGACTCGTTCGTCGATCGGTGGGGGCGTTCCGCCGGTCTGGTCACCGCCGTCGATCTCGTGCGCGGGCTCGGGGTGCTCACCGACATGGAGGTCGTCGATCTCCCCACGGCCACCGGTTGGTACGACACGGACTACGAGGGCAAGCGTGATTGCGCCCTCGCGTCGCTGCGCGATGGCGCCGACGTGTTCATGATCCACGTTGAGGCGACCGACGAAGCGGGTCATGCCGGCAACGTCGAGGAGAAGGTGCGCGCCCTCGAGAACTGGGACTCGCGCATTCTGCGCGACCTCGTGGCCGGACTCGATGACATGGGCCCGTGGCGGATGCTGCTGTTGCCCGATCACGCCACACCGCTGGCGCTCCGCACGCACACGTCGGTTCCGGTGCCGTACCTCCTCGTCGACTCGCAGGTCGAGGGTGCGGGCGGCATCTACACCGAGGACGGTGTCGCCGACGCCCCCGTCGTGCCCGGACACGAACTCATGGGGATGTTGTTGGCCTGACGCTGGTCGGGGCCGGTCCCGATCGGTAGTGTGAGGTTGTCGTGCGTGACCGCTGCGGCTGGTCCCTCGTCTCCCCGTCGTCCGACGGAACGTCCACCGCCCGGTGGATGCGATCCCCTTCCCCTCCACCATCCGCGACGTGGGATCGACCACGTCCCTCCCCATCGGAGAAGCCATGTCCGACAAGGACCAACGCGCCACGCTCGAAGCCAAGGACCGCGACGAGTTGCTGACCATCGCCACCACGCTGGGGGGCAAGCCCGGATCCCGGGCCAAGAAGGCCGACATCGTCGAGATGATCCTGGGGTTGATCGCCGAACCGGCTGCCGAGGAGAGCGACGCCGAGGACTCGGCCGGTGACGTCGTGGAGGACGTCACCGAGGACACGGTCGAGGACGCCACCGAAGAAGAGGCCGAGGACGACGCCGCCGACGACGCCGCCGACGGACCGGCGCCGTCGCCCGATGATCGTGCCGATGGCGACGAGGGTGGTGGCGGTCGTCGTCGCCGACGTCGGGGTCGTGATCGCGGTACGGACCGATTCACCGATCGACCCGAGGAGCCCTGGTCGGGAGAACCCATCGAGGTGGCGGGCATCCTCGACCTGCGCGACGAGGGGTACGGGTTCGTGCGGGTCAACGGCTACCTGCCCAGTCGCGATGACGTGTACGTCTCGGTCAAGCAGACCCGTCAGTTCTCGCTGCGTCGTGGTGACGTCATCACCGGGGCCAGTCGTCCGGCGGCCCGCAACGAGAAGAACCCGGCGCTGTTGCGCATCGATTCGGTCAACGGCGCCGATCCGGAATCGGCCCGCGACCGTCGTCGTTTCGACGACCTCACACCGCTGTTCCCGGACCAGCGCCTGGTGATGGCTTCGAAGGACGAGCCCTACAACATGACGACGCGCATCGTGGATCTGCTGTGCCCCATCGGGAAGGGCCAGCGATCGCTCATCGTGGCGCCGCCCAAGGCGGGCAAGACCACGATCATGAAGCAGATCGCCAAGTCGATCTCGGAGAACAACCCCGATGTGCATCTCATGGTGCTCCTCGTCGACGAGCGTCCGGAGGAAGTGACCGACATGCGTCGTTCCGTGAACGGTGAGGTCATCGCGTCGACCTTCGACCGTCCTGCGGAGGAACATGCATCCGTCGCCGAACTCGTCCTCGAACGCGCCAAGCGACTGGTGGAGGAGGGTCGCGATGTCGTCATCGTCCTCGACGGCATCACGCGACTGGCACGCGCGTACAACCTCGCCGCACCGGCAACCGGTCGGGTCATGTCGGGAGGAATCGACACGGGTGCGCTGTATCCGCCGAAGCGCTTCTTCGGTGCCGCCCGAAACCTCGAGGAGGG
>JBJTGD010000080.1:0-2179 GCA_046093735.1 Acidimicrobiia bacterium
CCACGCCGACACCATCACCGGGATGACGGCCACCGCGGCGATCGCCGTCGGTGCACCGGCCGGACCGAACGGCGGCGCGTTGGACATGGCGACCATCGCCACGGCGCCGGCCAGCACACCGACCGCTCGCGTGACCGGCCCCGAGAGCGGTGCACCCCAGGCCAGCGCGCCGAGCAGCACGAGTGCCACCACTGCAGCACCGGCACCGGTGCTCGAACCGGCGATGCCCAGCACGGCGGCCACGGCCAACAGCCACATCCGTGGCCACCGTCCGGCTCGCGATGCTGCCGTGATCACGGCCAGTGCTGCGGCCGTGTTCCACAAGGCGTCACCGAACATCGATCCCGTGGGCTGCGCCGGCGAACCGAGTCCGCACAGCACCGACAGCACCACCACGCCGATCACCGTGAGAGTGGCGATCGGGTCTCGGGTCGAAGTGGTGGAAGTGGCCGGGGCGCGCCGTCTCACGTGCCGATACTGGCACCGACCCCGACGACGACGTCCGTCACCCGGTGCGACGGGAGGGGAGGACCGCTCTCCGGAGGCGTTGGCCCACGGCAACGACGAAGCCGAACCCGGAGATGGCGGTCTCCAACAGATGGAGCGGCACGCACAGCGCCGCGAAGATCGGTCCACGGGCGGCGGTGAGCGTGCGCCACAGACTGGCGTTGACCAGCACGAAGGCGAGGATGGCGCCGAGCATGATCCATCCTGCGTGCAGCAAGAACGGCATGATGGCCAGGGACACGAGGGCGAGGGCGACGAACGCTCCGGACAGCACCTGCACGGGCGACACCACGAAGGGGTCGAGTCGGAAGCCGTCGGCCAACATCAGGTGCGACCACGGGATGGCCCGGTGGCGGAGGTCTGTGCGGACCATCGACCGCACGGTGAACCGCTTGTAATGGGTGCCACAGATCTCGGGAATGACGTCGATGGTGTAGCCGGCGTCGACGAGACGATGGCCGAACTCGACATCCTCGAGGTGACGGGCCCAGCGCCGCGTGTCGAGACCGCCGGCGGCGAGGAAGACCTCTCGTCGGATGGCGCCGATGCCCGTCCAGAAGTGCGTGGCGGTGTCACCGTGCGTGTGGTGGGTGTGGTGATGCAGCAGGTTGCGGTACTGGCTGACCACGCCGGGATCTCCCGGGTGGTCGTCGTAGGAACCGATCAGGGCCACGCGATCGGCGTCGGTGGCGAATGCCGCTCGCATCCGCTCCAGCGCCGTGCGTTCGATGGCCACGTCGGAATCGATGAACACGAGGATCTCTCCGGTGCTCGATTCGACACCAAGGTTGCGGATCGGGCCCCGGCCGATGTTGACCGGGCTGGTCACCACCGTCACGGCTTCGAGCAGGAGCGGATCGAGAGAGGCGACGCAACCGTCGGTGGAACCGTCGTCGGCGAGGATGATCTCGTCGTTCGGGCCGGCGGCGGCCACCACGGCGCGAACACTCGCATCGAGCGTCGACGCGGAGTTGTGCACCGGGATCACGACCGACAGTCGCAGCCCGGGCGACGGGTGCTCGGGGCTGAGCGCTGAGTTCTCGGGTCGGTCGGGCATCAGGATGAGAATGGGATCAGTGTGAGACGTGGATGAGGAGTGGGGTCTCGTCCGGCGTCTGAACCGGATTCCGATTGAGGTTACCCTGCCGTTCGGCCGCTCTTGGGACGGGGCAACGTGCCGTGCGAACAGAGGCCTCGGCGCCCCGGTCGACGGTCGACGTGGTCGACTGTCCTTCGGCAGCGACGCTGCGGCACCGACGCTGTGGCACCGATGGTTGCGAGAGTCGATCGGGAGAGATGATGAAGTGATGGTGGCGCTGCGGTGAAGATCTGTTTGGCCATGATCGTGCGGAACGAAACGCGCACGCTGCCCCGCCTCGTCGCGTCGCTCGACGGTGTCATCGACGAGTGGTGCATCATCGACACCGGCTCGGACGACGGGACACCCGAAGTGGTGCACGAGTTGCTCGGCCATCTCCCCGGTCGCCTCGAACACCGACCGTGGAAGGACTTCGGCCACAACCGCACCGAACTGGTGCGACTGTGTCGCACCCTCCCCGGCGTCACGCACCTTCTGCTGGCCGATGCCGACATGACGATGAGCATCACCGAGGACTTCCGGACGCAACTCGGTCGCCAATCGTGCCCGATGCTGCTGGTGCCGGTGCGGGTG
>JBJTGD010000081.1:0-2913 GCA_046093735.1 Acidimicrobiia bacterium
ACATCGGCGAGGTGGCCCGTGATCCCGGGCCCGGCCAAGCCGTCCTGTTCGGCACCACGCCGGAGTTCCTCGAGAAGATGGGCATCGACTCGCTGTCGCAACTGCCGGCGATCGCCGATTTCGTTCCGGGCGCCGATGTGGTGGAAGCGCTCGAGATGGGACTGCGGGTCGAAGTGGTGGGGGATCTGGATTCCACCGGCGGCGTCGATCCAGCCCTCGTCGCGGGAGACGGTGGAACCGACGACGAGGGTGGTGCGCGCCGCAGTCTCGACGACCTGCTCGATGGAGATCGGTGAGCGAGGGCGACGGCGAGCGACTGCAGAAGGTCCTGGCCCGCATCGGGATCGGCAGTCGGCGGACCTGTGAGGACCTGATCGCCGCCGGTCGCGTCACCGTCAACGGCGATCGAGCAGTGCTCGGGCGACGGGTCGACGTCGAGGCCGACGTCGTGGCGATCGATGGCGTGCCGGTCGGCGTGCGGCCCGGTCTGGTCCACCTCCTGCTCAACAAGCCGGCCGGCGTGGTCACCACGGCCTCGGATCCGCAGGGGCGGCCGACGGTCGTCTCGCTGGTTCCGGACGAGCCTCGGGTGTTCCCGGTCGGGCGGCTCGATCTCGACACCGAGGGGCTGCTCCTGCTCACCAACGACGGCGAGTTGACACATCGACTCACGCATCCGTCGTTCGGCATCGAGAAGGAGTACATCGCCCATGTCATCGGCGAGCCGACCCGAGCAACGCTTCGGCAACTGCGCGAGGGGATCGAACTCGACGACGGCCTCACCGCTCCGGCCAAGGCGGCGCTCGTCGGTCCCGGGATACTCCGACTCACGATTCACGAGGGCCGCAACCGTCAGGTCCGGCGCATGTGCGAGTCCGTGGGCCATCCGGTCACCCGTCTGATCCGCACCCGGATCGGGCCGTTGGCTGATCGTCGGCTCAAGCCCGGCGGCTGGCGTGCGCTGACCACCGAAGAGTTGCGGTCACTGGAACGAGCCGTCGCCATCGCCGAGGGAACCTCCTCGGGCGCCCCGACACCTCGCCTCTAGGATCATCGCGTGACCAGTGTGAGAGCCCTGCGAGGAGCGACGACCGTCGATGCCGACACGGTCGACGACGTGAAGGAGCGCACGATCGCGCTGCTGCGCACCATGGTGGAGCGCAATGACGTCCGCCACGACGACATCATCAGCATCCTCTTCACCGCCACCGACGACATCCACTCGACGTTCCCGGCCAGCGCCGCTCGGGAGATCGGCTACGGCGACGTCCCGCTCATCTGCGCTCGGGAACTCGACATCACCGACGCCACACCGCTGTGCATCAGGGTGCTGATGCACCTCAACACCGACCTGTCGAACGCGCAACTGCGACACGTGTACCTCGAGGGCGCCAGCGGTCTGCGCGACGACCTCCCCGGATGAGTGGTCCCGCCCGTCGGGCGGTGGTGATCGGTGTCGGACTGATCGGCGGTTCGATCGGCTTGGCGCTGCGTCGAGCCGGATGGGAGGTCCTCGGTCGGGACCTGTCTTCGAGCACGCTCGAACTCGCGCTGGCGCGGGGGGTGATCGATGCCGTGGCGTCCGATGGTCCGCTGTCCGATGTCGAACTGACCTTCGTGGCCACACCGGTCGGATCCATCGCGGAGAACGTGCGGCAGGCGCTGGTCGATACGACCGGAGTGGTGACCGACGCCGGAAGCGTGAAGACGCCGTTGCTGTCGGTGCTGGATTCGCCACGCGTGGTCGGCGGCCACCCCATGGCGGGATCCGAGCTCGACGGCGTGGCCGGGGCGCGAGCCGATCTGTTCGAGGGGCGCACCTGGGTGCTCACACCCGTACCCGGGACCGATGACGACGCCTTCGCCCTCGTGCGCGGGGTCGTGTCCGGGTTCGGGGCCGAGATCGTGTCGCTCCCGCCCGAGCGTCATGACTCGATGGTGGCCGTGGTGTCGCACGTGCCCCACCTGACCGCGGCCAGCCTCATGGGATTGGCCGACGAACGTTCGGCCGAGCACCGGGGGTTGCTGCGGCTGGCCGCCGGGGGATTCCGGGACATGACGCGCATCGCGTCGGGCGCACCCGGGATCTGGCCCGACATCTGTGCTGGCAATCGGGAGGCCATCGTCACCGAACTCGATCGATTGATGGATGAACTCGGACGAGTGCGCGACATCGTGGCCGAAGGTGATCGTGAGGCGTTGGTGACGGTGCTGGAGCGTGCTCGATCGGCTCGAACAGCTCTGCCCGCCCGCTTCGCCCGGGCCGACGATCTGGTCGAACTTCGCATCCCGGTGCCCGACCGCAAGGGAGCGCTCGCGGGGATCACGGTGCTGGCCACCGAACTCGACGTGAGCATCGCCGACATCGAGATCGCCCACTCCGTCGAGGGCGACGAGGGAGTGGTGATCCTGCTGGTGGAGGCGGAACATGGTCCGCGTCTGCTCGAGGGACTCGTGGCCAACGACTACCGGGCCGTGCTGCGTCCGCTCGACGCCGCCGAGGGTCGGTGATGGAACGACGTTTCCCGGCCCAGCTGGAGATCGTGCCGTTCGACGGACCGGCGATCGGACGGGTTCGGTCCCCGGGTTCCAAGAGCATCACCAATCGAGCGGTGCTGGTGGCGGCGCTGGCCGAGGGCCGCTCGGTCCTCACCGGCGCGCTGGAGGCCGAGGACACCGCGGCCATGCTCGACTGTGTCGTCGGACTCGGAGCGACGGTGACCCGAGAGGGCGCCACGGTGGTGATCGACGGGCTGGGCGGCGTCGTGTCCGATGGGCGTCCGGTCCTGTATGCCGCCCAGCCCGTCGATCACCACCGTGGCGCCCTCTCGGGTCACCGTCGCTCCGAGTCCGCCGACACAGGCGAGCGTGGCCGCGGTGTCCGCGGCCTCCAGCGCGCCGGTGCGGACCGGG
>JBJTGD010000082.1:0-5361 GCA_046093735.1 Acidimicrobiia bacterium
GTCCCATGATGTCGGGGAACAGCACGACATCATGGGACTGCGGCCACTGTTCGACGACATGTGTGCCCGATTGGCCGCCGAGCACGGGTGGGTGGTGTGTGCCCCCGAACCCTTCCCTGGTCGCGAACGGCTCGAGGTGCAGGATCGACTGGCGGCCATGGCCGACCTCGACGACGCGACCCTGCGGGCCACCGCCCTGGCGGCGGCCGACGCCACCGGCTGCGAACGCGTCGTCGCCACCGGGTTCTGCATGGGCGGGATGCTGGCGTTCAAGGCCGCGGCCTCGGGTCGCTTCGCCCGCGCCGCCGCCTTCTACGGGATGATCCGGTTGCCGGGCGACTGGAGCGGAGGGTCGTTGCAGCAACCCATCGACGCGTTGGCCAGCCCTGATCGTTGTCCCACCCTCGCCATCATCGGCACCGCCGATCACTTCACCCCACCTGACGACGTCGCCGCCGCCGAAGCCCTCGGCGTGGAGGTGGTGCGCTACGACGGGGCCGAGCACGGGTTCGTGCACGACGCGTCCCGACCGACGCATCGGGCCGACGATGCCGCCGACGCGTGGCGGCGGGTGGTGGCCTTCCTCGGATCCTGACACCGGCGGCATCGGGTAGAATCTTCGTCTCGCCGAACCGGGAGGACCCCAATGACGATCGACATCTCGCTGGCCATGAGCGGCCCCGAGGATGCCGCCCCCCGGGCCGCCGAACTCCAGGCCCTCGGTGCCGATGGACTGTTCAGCTTCGAGAACGCCCACGACGTGTTCTTCCCGCTGGTGCTGGCCTCGACCAGTTGCGAGATCGACCTCATGACCAACGTGGCCATGGCCTTCCCCCGCAGCCCGTTGCACCTCGCCTACGCGGCCAACGACCTGCAACTGCTGTCGAAGGGGCGGTTCCGACTCGGGCTCGGATCCCAGATCCGCCCTCACATCCAGAAGCGCTACGGCTCGGTGTGGGAGAAGCCGGTGGCCCAGATGCGCGAATGGGTGTCGGCCACGAAGATGATCCTCGACCACTTCGCCGGCGAGGGTCCGTTCGACTATCGAGGGACATGGACGACGCACACCCTCATGACCCCGAACTTCCAACCCGGACCCAATCCGTTCGGGAAGGTGCCGGTGCTCGTCGGCGCGCTGGGGCCGAAGATGTGTGAGATGACGGCCGAGGTCGCCGACGGGATCCTGGTGATGCCGTTCAACTCCGAGCGCCACTTCGCCGAACGCACCATGCCGGCGCTGGAGCGGGGATTCGCCAAGGCCGGTCGCGGCAGAGACGGCTTCGAGATCATCCTCGAGGTCATCTGCGCCATCGGACGCGATGACGAGGAACTGGCGGCGGCCTCCCGAGGGGTGAAGTCATTGCTGTCGTTCTACGGCTCGACACCCTCGTACAAGCCGGTGCTCGACGTCGAGGGATGGGGTGATCTCCAACCCGAGCTCAACGCCCGGTCGAAGCAAGGGGACTGGGCGGGGATGGCCGATCTCATCCATGACGACGCGTTGCACACGATCGCCGTGGTGGGCACACCGCAGGAGGTGGCCGACGAGATCGTGCGTCGCTATGGGGCCCAGGCCGATCGGGTGTGTCTGTACTTCCCCGGGTACCCGATCACCGACGAGTGCATCGCCGCGACCATCGCTGCGTTGCGAGCCGCATCGGCCGGCGTCGGGCGCGATGCCCATCGAGGCGCGCACCGATGACGGCGATCGACACCGGTACGACCGATCTCCTCGCTGAGTTGCGCGACGACGGCGTGCTCGTGTGCACCCTCAATCGCCCTGACACCCGTAACGCCTTCAGCGGGGCGATGGGTGTGGCGTTGGGTGCGATGTATCGCTTCGCCGATGCATCCGACGACGTGCGCGTCGTCGTGCTCACCGGAACCCCGCCCGCCTTCTGCGCCGGCGCCGACTTCAGCAACGGTGCGGCCGTGTTCGAATCGCCCGACGGCACGACGTCCGAGCGACCGTTCAGTGCCAATCCCGTCGATCCGCCGGCGTGGCGCATCCGCAAACCGGTGATCGCTGCGGTCAACGGTCATGCCGTCGGCATCGGCTTCACCCTCACGTTGCACTGCGACCTGCGCTTCATGGCGCTGGAGGGCAAGTACGGCGTGGTGCAGGTGCGTCGGGGCGTGATGCCCGATGCCATGAGCCACTGGACGCTGCCCCGTCTGGTCGGACTGGCCAATGCCGCCGACATCCTCCTCACCGGGCGGACCTTCACCGGCGCCGAGGCCCGTGACCTGGGCGTGGCCTCACGGGTGCTGCCGGCCGACGAGGTGCTGCCCCACGCGCTGGAGGTGGCCCACGACATCGCTGTCAACACTGCGCCCGTGTCGGTGGCGGTGAGCAAGCGTCTGCTGTGGGGAACCTTCGCCATGTCCCCGACCGAGGTCGACCACGCCGAGACCGAACTGCATCGCCACGTGATGGGCGCGCCCGATGCCCGCGAGGGAGTCATGGCCTTCCTCGACCGACGCGAACCGCAGTGGTCGATGACCGTCGGGGCCGACTGGCCCGACCAGTGGCCCGCACCGGAGGATCTGCTGTGACCGACGCCCCGACCACCACCACCGACGACGTACTCGACGGCGTCGACCTGCACGGTCGCACGATCCTCGTCACCGGTGGCACCACCGGTCTGGGGTTCGAGACGGTCCGGGCCCTCGCCGCCGCCGGCGCCTCGGTGGTGACCACGGCCCGTTCCGACGAGAAGGGTGTCGATGCCGTCGCCCGGGTTCGCGCTCTCGTCCCCGGGGCCGAGGTGACCTACGAACTGTGCGAACTCGGATCGTTGGATTCGGTGCGCCGGTTCACCGACCGATTCCTCGCCACCCATGCTCGGCTCGATGTGCTGATCGCCAACGCCGGGATCATGGCCGTGCCCTTCGGACACACCGATGACGGATTCGAGCTGCAGTTCGGCACCAATCACCTCGGGCACTTCGTGGTCGTCGGTCGCCTGTTGCCCCTGTTGCTGGCCAGTGCGCCGTCGCGCATCGTGCTGTTGAGTTCGGGGGGACACGCCGGGTCCGACGTCGTGTGGGACGACGTGAACTTCGAGTCGCGTGAGTATTCGAAGTTCGAGGCCTACGGGCAGTCGAAGACGGCCAACATCCTCCATGCCGTCGAACTCGAGCGACGGTACGGACCGCAGGGTGTGCACGCGTGGGCGGTGCATCCGGGCATGGTCATCACCGACCTCGGACGTCACTTCACCCGTGACGACTACCGCGATCTGGTGAAGCGGGCCGAGTCGGCCGGTGCGGCACTTCCGGCCCGGGTCGGTCCCGAGGTGGGCGCATCCACGCAGGTGTGGGCGGCGTGCCGCGATGACGCCCTGGCCAGTGCCGGGGGCTACCTCGCCGACTGTGGGCCTGCCCCCGCCCGCTCCTACGCCACCGATCCCGACGCGGCCCGGCGCCTGTGGGAATTCTCGGAGCAGATGGTCGGCGAGGCGTTCCCGGCCTGACCCGTCGTCTCAGCGGGCCCGGATCTCCAGCTGCTGCCGGTTGGTGATGCGGTAGCGGCGGTCCGACTGCTCGATCCATCCCAACTTCACGAAGCTGGCGATGGCCTTGTTGACGCGTTCACGGGAGGCGCCGACCATCCCGGCCAGTTCCTCCTGCGTGATGGGCAGCGAGAACTCGTTGGCGGTTCCCGCCAGTTCCAGCAGGCGTTTTGCCGTTCGACCGGTCACGTCGAGGAACACCGAGTCGGCCAACTGCTCGTCGGTGTTGCGCAAGCGGTTGGCCAGCATCGCCACCACGTTCCACAGGAGTTGTGGTCGTTCGGTGAAGATGGTGCGCAGCGGCCCGTAGGGAATGGCGATGACGTCCGACGACTCCAGGGAGCGGGCTTCGGCCGAGCGGGCCTGACCATCGAACAACGGCATCTCCCCGAACAGGTCACCGCGTTCCATGAGGGCCACGACCGACTCGCGTCCGTCGATGGAACGGTTGGCGATGGCGATCCGCCCGGAGACGACCACGAAGAGTTCATCGGCGGCGTGGTTCTCGGTGAACACGACCCCGCCTCGCCCGAAGTCCCGGGTGGTGGTGGACGCCATGACGACGTCGAGGGAGTCAGGGTCGAAACCCTTGAAGAACTCGATGGACGAGATGAGTTCACGATCGGTCACGGATTTGACTCTATCGAAGCCACCGGGGGAGCGAGACCGGCCTCTCACACCGCGGAGACGTGGCATCGGCGCCTAGCCTCGGGGGATGGGCGAGTCCGATCGCGAACCGGAAGCGTCCCCGCCGGCGGACGGACCGGTGTGGACCATCGTGCTCGCCGCCGGTTCCGGTCGCCGGTACGGCGCAAGACCCAAGCAATACGAACTGCTCGGTGGTGAGCGTGTCGTCGACCGCTCGTTGTCAGTGGCCCGCGCCGCCGCCGATCATGTCGTGGTGGTGCTGGCCCCTGGCGACGAGGACCTCGGCGCCGAGTTGGTGGCATCGGGTGCGGCCGACGCCACCGTGACCGGTGGCGACCAGCGGGCTGATTCGGTACGAGCCGGATTGGCGGCGGTCGATGCCGATGCGGCCGTGATCGTCGTGCACGACGCAGCGAGACCACTGGCCAGCGCTGAGCTCCATCGCGCCGTGGTGGACGCCGTGCGATCGGGAGCCGATGCGGTCATCCCTGCGGTACCGGTCACCGACACGATCAAGCGTGTGCACCACGACGAACGGGGGCGGACGGTCGTCGACACCCCTGACCGTTCCTCGCTCGTCGCCGTGCAGACACCGCAGGCGTTCCGAGCGTCGATGTTGCGCGCTGCGCATGCGTCGGGCGCCGATGCCACCGACGATGCCGCACTGGTCGAGGCGGTCGGCGGCACGGTGGTGGTGGTCGATGGTGAATCCACCAATTTGAAGATCACCTCACCCGATGATCTCGCCATCGCTCACGTCCTGCTCGGGGGCCTCGGGTAGCCTCGATCCATGACGGTCAGGGTCGGACAGGGCTTCGACGTGCATGCCTTCTCCGACGATCCCGATCGCCGACTCGTCCTCGGTGGTGTTGTGTTCGACGGTGAGCGCGGGCTCGTGGGCCACAGCGATGCCGACGTGCTGGCCCACGCCTGTGCCGATGCGCTCCTCGGCGCCGCCGGACTCGGCGACATCGGGACCCACTTCCCCGACACCGATCCTCGCTGGGCCGGTGCCGACAGCCTTGCGTTGCTCGTCGAAGTGGCTCGGCTCGTGCGCGGTGCCGGATGGCAACCGAGCAACGTCGATCTCGCCGTGGTGTGCGAGCGGCCCTAGTTGGCGCCGCGACGTGACGAGATGGAGCAGCGATTGACCGACGTCGTCGGCGCTCCGGTCACCGTGAAGGGCAATCGGGCCGAG
>JBJTGD010000083.1:0-2203 GCA_046093735.1 Acidimicrobiia bacterium
AACGTCCGGGACTGGATCCATGTCCTCGACAACTGTGCCGGGGTCGACACGGTGCTGCGTCGGGGATCGATCGGCGCGGTCTACAACATCGGTGGCGGCAACGAGACGACGAACCGTGATCTCACCGACATGGTGCTGGCCAACCTCGGCGTGGGTGAGGAGATGATCGAGTACGTCGAGGATCGACTCGGTCATGACCGTCGCTACTCCATCGACTGTGCCAAGGCCCGGGCGCTCGGGTGGGCCCCCACGCGGGATCTGTCCACCGCCGTCGCCGAGACCGTCGATTGGTACCGCGCCAACCGGGCGTGGTGGGAACCCCTCAAGGCCCGCTGACGTGCGGGTCCTGATCACGGGGGCCGGGGGACAGGTCGGGCACGAACTCGTCGAGGTGTTCACCGCCGGCGGTCATGCGGTCGCCGGGTTCGACCATGCGGGTCTCGACATCACCGATCGCGACGCCGTACTGGCCGCCGTCGTCGAGTTCCATCCCGACGCAGTGGTGCACTCGGCGGCGTGGACGGCCGTGGATGCCTGTGAGGGCGATCCCGATCGGGCCTTCGCCGTCAACGCCATCGGCACGCGCTTCGTGGTCGAGGCCGCCCGACTCGTCGGAGCGGCCGTCCACTACATCTCCACCGACTACGTGTTCGACGGCACGAAGGACGGTGCCTATCTCGAGTGGGACGAGCCCAATCCACAATCGGTGTACGGGCGCTCCAAGTTGGCCGGTGAGCGGGAACTCGACGAGGGGTCGTCGATCATCCGCACCTCGTGGGTGTGCGGGTTCCACGGGCCGAACATGGTCAAGACCATCTTGCGTCTGGCCGCCGAGAACGACGTGTTGTCGTTCGTGGACGACCAGCGCGGGTGTCCGACGTTGGCCGACGACCTGGCTGCCATGATCGCCCGGTTGGTGATCGAGCGGCGTACCGGAACCTTCCACGTCACCAACGCCGGGCCGGTGTCGTGGTTCGAGTTCGCGCAAGAGGTGTTGCGGGCCAACGGCGATGATCCGTCTCGGGTGCGCGCAGTGGCGACGGCCGATCTGCAGCCGCCCCGACCGGCACCGCGGCCGGCCAACTCGGTACTCGATCACGCGTCGTTGCGGCTTTCGGGCATCGACACGATGGACGACTTCCGCATCCCGTTGGCTCGACTCGTGCGTCGGTTGGCCGATGGGTGACCGCCCGTGAGGGGGCGGGACGACCGGTCGCACCTCCCGGTCCGACTGGTCGTGCTCGATCACGTTGGCGGTGACCTGACCGTCCGGTGTCTCGAACACCTGCTGGCCCTCGAAGCGCCGACGGGTGGAGTGGAGATCGTGACCATCGTCAATGGTCCGGGCGACGGTTCAGCGGCACGACTGCGACGGCTGTTCCCCACCGTCGAGGTGATCGAACTGGCCCGCAACGAGGGCTTCGGGGCCAACAATCGGGCCCTCGAGGACCTCGACCGGGTCAGGTACGTCGGTCTCGTGAACAACGACGCCTTCGTCGAACCGGGTTGGCTCGGGCCGCTGTTGTCCACCCTCGACGAGGATCCCGGACTCGGGGCGGTGTGCCCCCGGATGGTGTTCGAGCCCCGGTTCGCGCCGATCACCATCCTCGCTCCGTCGGCACGGATCGCCCGGGGCGACGATCGCGAGGTCGGAGTCCGCGTCGGGCGGGTGTTGGTCGACGGTGTCGACGTGACGGCGTCGGTCCGCTCGGGGGGCTCGGGCTGGGGACGTGAGGCCACCGGCGATCGGATCTTCGAATGGCTGCGGCCGGAGGCCACTCTGTTCGTCCCGGTCGGCGACGGATCGGCATCGGCCACGGTGGAGGTCGATGCACCGAGCGAGGTGGTGGTCCGGTTCGATGGTGGCGCCGGTGTCGTGGAGCATCGGGCGGGTTCTCGTCGGTCCGAGGTCCTCGTACCGTTGGCGGGGGAGCGGGTCGACCTGGTCCAGAACATCGGTGGCGTGATCTTCACCGACGGCTACGGCGCCGACCGGGGGTGGCAGGAGCTCGATGACGGACACCTCGATGCGCCCGCAGACGTGGCTGCGTGGTGCGGGGGAGGAGTGCTGCTGCGGCCCGAGTACCTCATCGACGTCGGGCTGCTCGAGCCGCGGTTCTTCCTCTACTACGAGGACACGGACCTCTCGTGGCGTGGACTGTCGAGAGGCTGGCGGTATCGAGCGGTCCCGGCGGCACGTATG
>JBJTGD010000084.1:0-5696 GCA_046093735.1 Acidimicrobiia bacterium
GGGTGGACCGGGTGGGCCGGTGTTCGCCGACCCCGCGGTCTCATCCATTCCGACCGGAGGCGCCGCGGCCGTGGCGCAGCCGGCGACCCGCACCATCGATCGCGGGATGGATGGAGTGACGGCCGCAACGGTCGTCGGTGACGCGCCGCCCGTCCGTCGTCCTCGCCGTCGTCGACGGTTGCTCCTCATCGCCCTGGCTGCGCTCGTCGTGATCGGGGGCGCCGGCGCCTTCGCCCTGTTGCGCACCCCGACGCACTCGATCGGTTCGTTCGTCGACCTCCCCGTCGACGAGGCCCGGGCCGCGCTCGAGTCGAAGGGACTGCGCGTGGCCACCGAGTCACAGGTCTCCGAGACCGTGCCCGTCGATGTGGTCATCGAGCAGGATCCGCCGGCGGGCACCACGCTGGCCGAGGGTTCGACGGTCACGCTCATCGTCTCCTCCGGTCCGCCGCCCGTCGCCGTGCCCACCGATCTCGTCGGGATGACCGTCGAGCAGGCGACCGCTTCGCTGGCGCGCGCCTCGCTGCGACTCGGTCCGTTGACCGACACTTTCGACGAGAACGTGGCCAAGGGCATCGTGCTGTCGCTCGCTCCCGGAGTCGGGAGCTCCGCACCGAAGGGTTCGGCCATTCCCCTCGTGGTCAGTGCCGGCGCTCGTCCGCGCACCAACCCCGACGGTCTGGTGGGCAAGCCGATCGCCGAGGTCACTGCGCAACTCGACTCGTTGGGACTCAAGGTCAAGCGCATCGACGACTGGTCCGAGACGGTGCCCGAATCGGTGGTGATGGCGGTCGCGCCCGCTGCGGGCCAGTCGGTGGAGAAGGGTTCGACGGTGGACGTGACCGTGTCGAAGGGCAAGCGACCCGTCACCATCCCCGCCTCCGTGATCGGCCAACCGTGCAGCGCCGGGGCCTCGACCCTGCAGGGACTGGGACTCGTCGTGAACATCAACCCGTTCGGGGCGACGGTGCGCTCGGTGAATCCGGCCGCCGGATCGCAGGTGCGCGTCGGCTCGACCGTCACCATCGCCTGTGGCTGAGGTGCGCGACGACGCGTCGTCGCCCGGCCCCGAACTCGACGAGCTCGAGATCGGTCTCGAGGCGCCCGGTGTCGATGAGGTGGCGCCCGTTCCGTGGAGCCTCATGTTGCGTCGGCGGGTCGCCGGTCGACTGGAACGCAGTCCCCGTCAGGCATGGATCGTCCTCGCCGCGACGTTGCTCGGGATGTTCGCCACGGGCTTCTCGCTCACCGTGCTCACGGTGTCGCTGGGCGACATCGCCATCACCCTCGGCACCACCAAGAGCATCCTGACCTGGGCCATCACCGGACCGAGTCTGGCCATGGCCGTGCTCGGACCGATCGGCGGCAAGTTGGCCGATCGCCACGGTGCTCGGCGCGTGTACCTGTGGAGCATCTCGGGCGTGGCCGTGATGTCGGCGGCCACGATCTTCGCCTGGAGCGGCGGCACGCTCATCGGTGCCCGCATCGCCGGGGCCGTGCTCGGTGCCGCGGTGGGACCGGCCGCCCTGGCCATGATCAACCGCTCGTTCACGCCGGCCAAGCGGGCCCAGGCGCTCGGGTACTGGTCGCTGGTGGGTGCCGGGTCGCCGGTGATCGGCGTGGTGATCGGTGGCCCGTTGGTGGAGGCGTTCGGGTGGCGGTGGATCTTCATCCTCCAGACACCGTTCGCCTTCGCCGCAGTTCTGATCGGGTTCCTCGTGCTGCCCCATACCGCTCCCGGCGAACGTCAGCGCTTCGACTTCGCCGGCTCGGCGCTCCTCGCCTTCGGTGTCGGGTCATTGCTGTTGGCCCTCAACCGCGGACCGGAAGCGGGATGGACCAACCCACTCGTGCAGGGCGGCTTCGTCGGTGGCGTGCTGCTGCTCGTGGCCTTCGTGGTGGTCGAGACACGCGTACCCCATCCCTTGTTGCCGATGGGGTACTTCCGCCGTCGCAACTTCTCGTTCCCGATGGCCAACCAGTTCTTCGCCAACTTCGCCTACATGGGCGGGTTCATCCTCACACCGCTGCTCATGACCTCGGTGCTCGGCTACAGCACGACCAAGGCTGGCCTGGTGTCGATCGCCCGTCCGACCGCGTTCTCCATCATCGGACCGTTCGCCGGCTGGTTCGTACTGCGCTTCGGCGAACGGGTGGTGGGCAGCTTTGGCTCGTCGATGCTGATCGCCTCGATGCTCTCGCTGTCGTTGGTCACCGCATCGACATCCGAGTCGCTGCTGTACGTTGCGCTCATCCTCTCGGGCATCGGAATGGGGGCCTGCGCGCCAGCGATGATCGCCGCGCTGGCCAACTCAGTGGAACGTGAGGATCTCGGTGTGGCCGGGGCGGCATCACAGACGATGGCGCAGATCGGCGTGGTGACGGGCATGCAGCTGCTCCTCACCATCCAGGCCGCCAACGAGTCCTCACCCGGCGCCACTTCGTACGCCATCGCCTATCGCTGGGGTGCGGTGGCCGCAGCAGTGGCGCTCGTCGTGGCGCTGTTCGTCCGCCGCTCCCGCACCACGGCGACCATCGAACCGCTGAGCGTCGATCCCACCATGGCCTGACGGCCGTCGGTCGGCCGACCGTGCACCGGTCAGTCGGCGGTGATCTCGCGCAGCGCGTCGGCCACGGCTTGGGCCTCGTCGGTGGGAGTCGACGCCGTCGACTGCATGGCCAGCATCTTGGTGATATCGCCATCCACGGCGATGCGACCGGACATGAACGCCTGCATGGCCGCCGCCGGATCCTGATCGATGAACACCGAACGGGCGGTGGCCCAGTCCACGGTGACGGTGAGATCGGGGTCGTTCAGGTGACCGGCCTCGATCACCACCTCGCCCTCGGAGGTGTCGATGTGGCCATGCACGTCCTCGGCGAACGGCGTCTCGGTCACCACCAGGTTCATCCGCACCGCCACCGGGGGCGCGGTAGCCGGTTTCGGCAGCGAATCGCGCAACTGGCGGGCGGCGTCCATCCACTCGGGACTCAGGAAGGTGTGCGGCATCGGTGCTCCTCGGGCGGTGGCCCGACGTCGGACGGGCCGCAGGGAGCGTACGGGGCGGGGCCTACGATGAGCGGCCATGCCCGAATCACTGACCCGGCAGGATGTGGCCAAGGTCGCCGACCTCGCCCGGCTCCACCTGACCGATGCCGAACTCGATCTGTGCACCGGCCAGCTCGGGGCCATCCTCGACCACGCCGCCGACATCGCCGCCCTCGATCTCGACGACGTCCCGCCCACCGCCCATCCGCTGCCGTTGGTGAACGTCTTCCGCGCCGATGTGGTGGTGCCCGGCGCCGATCGCGACGAGGTGCTGGCCCAGGCCCCGGCGGTGGAGGACGGCCGCTTCCGCGTGCCGGCCATCCTCGGCGAGGAACCCTGACATGAACGATCTCCCCACCACTGCGCTCGCCATCGCCGCCGCGGTGCGCGCCGGATCGGTGTCTGCGTCCGAGGTCGTGGAGCACCATCTCGATCGCATCGCCGCCACCGATGGCGAGATCGGCGCGTTCAACCTGGTGCTGGCCGACGAGGCCCGCGCCGCGGCCGCGGCCGTGGATGCCGCCGTCGCCGCCGGGCATGATCCCGGCCCCCTCGCCGGTGTGCCCATCGCGCTGAAGGACAACCTGTGCACCCGCGGCATCCCCACCACGTGCTCCAGTCGCATCCTCGAGGGCTGGCGACCGCCCTACGACGCCACCGTCGTCGAACGTGTGACCGCCGCCGGGGCGGTGGCCGTCGGCAAGACGAACCTCGACGAGTTCGCCATGGGCTCGTCGACGGAGAACTCCGCGTTCGGGCCGACGCGCAATCCTCGTGATCTCACTCGGGTGCCCGGAGGTTCCTCGGGCGGTTCGGCCGCCGCGGTGGCCGCCGGTCACGCGCCGCTGTCGTTGGGTTCGGATACCGGTGGATCGATCCGCCAACCCGCGGCGTTGTGTGGTGTCGTCGGCGTGAAGCCGACCTACGGCATGGTGAGCCGGTACGGACTGGTGGCCTTCGCCTCGTCACTGGACCAGATCGGACCGTTCGCCACCACCGTGGCCGATGCGGCGTTGTTGCTCGGTGTCACCGCCGGACACGACGGTCGCGACTCGACCTCCATCGACGGTCCGGTGCCCGATCTGTTGGGCGTGCTCGACCACGGAGTCGAGGGGTTGCGCGTCGGACTGGTCACCGAGTTGATGGGGGAGGGCATCGCCCCTGACGTCGCCGCCCGGGTGGAACAGGCGGCCGACGCGTTGCGCGCCGCCGGGGCCACGGTGGAGGAGGTGTCGATCCCGGCCGCGGCCTATGGATTGTCGGCCTATTACCTCATCGCCCCCGCCGAAGCGTCCAGCAACCTCGCCCGATACGACGGTGTCCGCTACGGATTGCGCGTCGACGCCGCCACGACCGCCGAGATGAATGTCGCCACCCGCACCGCCGGATTCGGACCCGAGGTGAAGCGACGCATCATGCTCGGCACCTACGCGTTGTCGGCGGGCTACTACGACGCCTACTACGGCAAGGCGCTCAAGGTCCGCACGCTCATCATGCGCGACTTCGACCGGGCCTATGGCCAGGTCGATCTGCTCCTCACCCCGACCTCGCCGACCACGGCGTTCCGCTTCGGTGAGAAGACCGATGATCCGATGTCGATGTACCTCAACGACATCTGCACCATCCCGTCGAACCTCGCCGGACACCCGGCGATGAGCGTGCCCTTCGGCGGCGGCGCCGACGGGATGCCGGTGGGCGTGCAACTGCTGGCCCCGGCGCTGGGCGAATCGGAGATGTTCCGGGCTGCGGCAGTGCTCGAGCGCGCCGCGCCTCCGCTCGATGAGGTGTGGACATCAGCCTCCCGCACGAACCGATCGAAGGTGAACACTTCGTCGTCACCAGCGAGACGACCGGTGACGACTGGGAGATCGTGGTCGGACTCGAGGTGCACTGCGAGCTGGCCACGGCCACCAAGTTGTTCTGCGGTTGTCCCAACATGTTCGGCGACGAGCCCAACACCAATGTGTGCCCGGTGTGTCTCGGCCTTCCCGGTTCATTGCCGGTGCTCAACGAGAAAGTCGTGGAACTGGCCATGCGTCTCGGCCGTGCGCTGCACTGCACGGTCGAGCCGTCGGTGTTCGCCCGCAAGAACTACTTCTACCCGGACATGCCGAAGGACTATCAGGTCAGCCAGTACGACCGACCGATCAACGTCGACGGTTGGCTGGATCTCCCCGATGGCACCCGCGTCGGCATCGAACGTGCCCACATCGAGGAGGACACCGGCAAGAACACCCACGCCGGTGGCAGCGGTCGCATCCACGGCGCCGACTACTCGCTCGTCGATTACAACCGCGCCGGCGTGCCGCTGGTCGAGATCGTCGGACGACCCCACATCCGCCATTCCGAGCAGGCCAAGACCTACATCGACGAACTGCGCGCCATCCTCCTGGCCACCGGTGCGTCCGACGCCCGCATGGAGGAGGGGTCGCTGCGCGTCGACGCCAACGTGTCGGTGCGTCGGGTCGGTGACGATGCGCTCGGCACACGCTGCGAGATCAAGAACCTGAATTCACTGCGCTCGCTGGGCCGGGCCATCGAGTACGAGGCGCGTCGTCAGGTCGATCTGCTGGAGACCGGTGAGCGCATCAAGCAGGAGACGCGTCACTGGGACGAGGGCGCCGGCCGCACGCGCCCGGGCCGATCC
>JBJTGD010000085.1:0-5493 GCA_046093735.1 Acidimicrobiia bacterium
CCTGTGGGTCCGGTTCGGGCACCCCTTCGCCTTCCAGCAGGTCCAGCAGGCGCAAGGGTGGGATCAGGGCTCGGGTCCGCGCACGTGGTTCAAGATCACGTGGCTCCAGCAGTTCACCAACTACCCGGGCTGGCTGCGCGACTGGCTGCAACACGGCGATCCGGGGACGTTCCAGCGCCTGCAGTACGCCACCACCGTCATCGTCCAGGGCCTGCTCGTCCTCGGCTTCTGTGTCCTGACCTGGTTCGTGTGGAAACGGCTGGGCTGGGGCTACGGCCTCTATTGCGCCGCCATGCTGGCCATTGCGCTGGTCGGCACCAAGGACTTCCAGGGCACCGGCCGCTACCTGCTGGCCCTGTTCCCCTGTTTCGCCGTGCTGGGCGGCTTCCTGGCCGAGCGGCCCCGCCTGCGCTGGACGTGGTGGATCGCCAGTGGAGCACTGCTCGGACTGTGGGCCTTCGCATTCGGGCGCGGGTACTACGTAGCCTGAGCCGATGGCGCACTTCGAGAGCCTCACCATCTTCTACCCGATGTGGAACGAGGCCGAGACAATCGAGCGGGCCGTGGCCGCCGCCTTCGAGGCGGGCGACGCCCTGATCGAGGCCGGCGAGATCGCCTCCTACGACGTGCTCATCGTCGACGATGCATCGACCGACGCCACCGGGAAGATGGCCGACGAGATGGCGGCGGCCGACCCGCGCATCTCGGTCGTGCACCACGAGGTGAATCGCAAGCTCGGTGGCACCATCAAGACCGGTCTGGCCAATGCCAAGGGTGAGATCGTCCTCTACACCGACGCCGATCTCCCCTTCGACATGGCCGAGGCCGTCAAGGCGGTGCGGTTGCTGCGCATCTACGAGGCCGACATCGTCAGCGCCTACCGGTTCGACCGCACCGGCGAAGGCGCGCGCCGACTGGCTTACAGCTACGTCTACAACCACCTGGTGCAGGCCCTGTTCAAGTTGCGACTGCGCGACATGAACTTCGCCTTCAAGTTGGTGCGCCGATCGATGCTCGACCGCGTCGAGTTGAAGAGCGAGGGCTCGTTCATCGATGTCGAACTGCTGGCTCGGGCCCAGCGCCTCGGATTTTCGATCGTGCAGTTCGGTGTCGACTACTTCCCCCGCACCCGCGGGATCTCGACGCTGTCGTCGAATGCCGTGATCGTGAAGATCGTGCGCGAGATGCTCCAGTTGCGATCGGAGTTGCAGTCGCTCGAGCCCCTCCCGGCCTCGGTGCGTCAACCCTGGAACACCGACGCGGGCCAGTGAGCGCGGTCGACGACGCCCGGCCGCTCCTGATCGTCAACGCCGACGACTTTGCGCTCACCGAACGCGTCTCGCAGGGGATCATCGATGCCCACCGACGGGGGATCGTCACCTCCACTTCCGTGCTGACGTTGACCCCGGCTTTCGATCGTTCGGTGGCCATGCTGCGCGACGTCGACTCCATCGGTATCGGTGTGCACTTCGCCGCAGTGGGGGAGGACCCGCCACTGCTGTCGGCCCGGGAGATCCCCTCGCTGGTCGACGGCGACGGTCGACTGTGGAACTCGTGGAAGGTGTTCCTGCCCCGCGCCGCCGCCGGACGGATCGATCCCGACGACCTGCGACGCGAGTTCGCTGCGCAGATCGAGGCTGTCACGGCGGCCGGTCTCACCGTCGATCACTTCGACACGCATCAGAACCTCCACATGTGGCCGATGGTGCACGACGTGGTCGTCGAACTCGGAGAGTCGCACGGCGTCCGGCGCGTCCGCATGACGCGATCGCGACAGTGGGGACCGGTCGGTCTCACCGTGCGGGCCCTGGCCCGCCGCTCCGAGCGGCGACTGTCGGCCCGGGGCTGGACATGGCCGGCCGACTACACCGGGCTCGACGAGGCCGGAGCCTTCGGCGCCGGTGAGATGGTGCAGGCCCTCGGGCGCTTGGCCGCGTCCGGAGCGTCGACGACCGAATTGGCCTCCCATCCGGGACTTCCCGACGATCCGGCCCGCGACCGGTATCGCTGGGGCTACCAGTGGGCGTCCGAGTACGAGGCGCTGTGCTCGGGTTCGGTGCGGGCCATCGTCGACGAGCTCGGATTCCGTCTCGGGACCTACGCCGACCTCCCGGTGCCGGCATGAGGCCACCGCGTTCGCCTGCCGCTCGACGGTCGCTGGCCATCTGGCGCGGGTCGCCACGATCGGACCGCGTGCACTGTCACGTGCGGTGGTGGACGGCGCCGTTCGCCGCGCTGGAGGAAGAGGTGCCCCGTCAGGGGGCCATCCTCGAGATCGGCTGCGGTCACGGTTTGTTCTCCACCTATTTGGCCCTCACGTCACGGGATCGACAGGTGCGCGGCGTCGACATCGATGCCGACAAGATCGAACAGGCCGGCGCGGCGATCGCCCGACTGGAGCCGGGTGAGGCCGACATCGCCGTGGAGCATCGCCCCTCGGGCGATGTGCCCGAGCGTTCCGGTGGGTGGGACGCGATCGTGCTGGTCGACGTGCTCTACCTGTTGTCGCCGGTGGCGCGACGCGAACTCATCGGTCGGTGCGTCGATCGACTGGCCCCCGATGGTGTGCTCGTGGTCAAGGAGGTCGATACCTCGCCGCGGTTCAAGGCGGCGGTGGCGCAGTTCCAGGAGTTCCTCGCCACCAAGGTGTTCCGCTTCACCGCCACCGACCACGATCTGCACTTCCCTTCGGCCGATGAGTTGCGCCATCTCCTCGTCGACGCCGGACTGCAGGTGCGTACCGATCGCCTCGACCGCGGGTACTTCCATCCGCACTGCGTTGTGATCGGCACCCGTCCGCTCAGAACAGCGTGACGGGGAACTCGTCGACGGTCTCGTCGACGGTCGCGTCGGACTCGGTTTCGTCCCGCCCGAGTTCGTCCCGCCCGAGTTCATCCGGCGCCGCGGCGTCGCCGTAGGACACGGCCATCAGGAATCCCCGGGCCCGCTCGGCAAACGGGTATTGATCGACGATGGCATGGAAGCGCGCGTCGTGGCCGGCAACGACGAGATGGGCCAGTTCGTGCACGATCACGTAGTCGAGGACCCACGGCGGATAGGCGGCCAGTCGGTTGGAGATGCGTACCGTCCGCGTCGTGGTGGTGCATGAACCCCAGCGACTGCGTTGGTCGGCCCACACGATCGACTCGGGTCGGGGGAGATCGAACCGTTCGGCCAACGTGCGCGCTCGTCGTTCGAGATCGATGCCGTCCGATCGGTAGCGGCGTTCGAGTCGCGTCACCAGCTCGGACACATGGGCCGCCAGTTCGGTCTCCGACATCGCCGCCGGCGCCCGCACCTGGATCACCCCGTCCACGATCGACGCCTCCACTGTGCGACGTCGACGCCGCGACCGTGTCACCTCCACCGGCAGTCGGGGGCGCGCCGGCTCGTCCACCGCTCAGATCTGGTCGGGCACGGTGATCTCGTCGTCGTCGACGAGCACCAGTCGTTCGCCGGCCACCAGTCGGTCACCGTGGTGGATGAACACTCGGCCTCCGACGTTGGGCATGCGCTGCCACGTCTCGCCGCAGTCCACCTCGAGGGTGCCGATCACCCCACCGTGGGTGATGACCAGCAGATCGGCCCCGGTGAACTCGGCGTGCAGCCGGTCGAGTGCGGCTCGGGCGCGGGCCACCACGTGGGCGTGGTCCTCGTAGCCCGGTGGCCAGCGGTCGTGGCCGAGATGGCCGGGGTACTGCTGCTCGATCTCGGCTCGGGTCAGTCCCTGCCACTCGCCGGCGTGACGCTCCATCAGGTCGGGCTCGACCACGACGGGGCCCACACCGATGCGTCCGCTGATGATCTGGGCCGTCTCCATGGCCCGTTGCAGCGGCGACGACACGAGCACATCCACCGCGCCGACCCGGTCGGCGGCGTGGAACGCCTGCTGGCGGCCGAAGTCGGTCAGTGTCGGATCGGCCTGTCCCTGCCAACGGCCGAGGGCGTTCCATTCGGATTGACCGTGACGGACGAGCAGGAGACGGGTCACGGCCCGACCGTACCCGACCTCTGCGGCCTCGCCCTCGCCCTGGCCTGGGCGCGTCGGCCCTTCGTCGGGCGCGGCCTACCCTCGGTGCATGGCCCGCGTCCGACTGTTCGCCGCTGCCCGCGAGGCAGCCGGTACCGCCCGTGACGACCTGCCGGGTACCACCGTCGCCGAGGTGCTCGCAGCGGCGCGCCAACGCTACGGACCGCACTTCGCCGAGGTGCTCGACACCTGTCGCGTGTGGCGCAACGGTGAACCGACCGAGGGCGACGAGCCGGTGGGTCCCGCCGACGAGGTGGCGATCCTGCCGCCGGTGTCGGGCGGCGCATGAGCGCATCGACGATCGTCGATCGCTTCGTCTACCGGCCGCGACCCGATGGTCCCCACGCCCGACTGGGCGTGGTGTGGTTCATGGTGGCTGCCGCGGCTTGCGCGGTGGGCACGGTGGCGGTGGCCACGCTGTTCGCCATCGTCGCCGCGGTGGCCGCCCTCGGATCGGCCCGCACCTGGCAGGCCACCGGTCGCCGCGTCGCTGTCGGCGTGTGCGCGCTCAGCGCCGTGATCGCCGCTCCCGCTGCGCTGTTCGGCGGTAAAGCGCTGGTGATCGGTGCTGCGGTGTCGGTGGTCGTCGCTGTCGTCGGCAGCGTGCTCACCGCGTCGAATCCGTTCGTCGTGCTGCGCTCGTCGTTCGTGCCCGGCGCCACCGCCGGCGCCGTCGTGCTGCTCGGTCGTGTCGACATGGGCGCGCTGGTGATCCTGCTGGTGCTCATAAGCGGCTACGAGAGCGGCGACTACCTGATGGGCGCCGAAGCCGACTCCATCGTGGAGGGCCCCGTGTCGGGCATGGCGGCGGTGATGGTGCTCACCTTCACCGTGGCCGTCGGTCGCTTCGGCCCGTTCGAATCGGGCGCCGTGTGGGTGTTCGGGGCCCTCGTGGCCGTGCTGGCCCCGATCGGCTCGCTGGTCGCCTCGGCACTGGTCCCATTGGCGTCCGCCGCCAGCCCGGCGTTGCGTCGACTCGATGCCTGGATGGTGGTGACGCCGGTGTGGGCCTGGCTCCTGCTGGTGCAGTTGGGGCGAATCGGTTGAGTGACCGGCCTCACCCATGGCCGGAAGTGGGGAGCGGGCGCCCGAACCCCTAGCGTTGTGCTCCCATGCGTTCGTTGGCCGTGCTCTCGCTGCACACCTCCCCCCTCTCCCAACCGGGCACCGGTGACTCGGGCGGGATGAACGTGTACGTCCGTGAACTGGTCGGGGCCCTGGCTCAGGCCGGCGTGCGGACCGAGGTCTACGTGCGGCGTGCCTCGGACGAGGTGCCCGAGATCGTCGATGTCGAACCCGGGTTCCGGGTGGTGCACATCGATGCCGGACCTCCCGATCTGGCCAAGGAGGACCTGCCCGAGCACGTCGATGCCTATGCCGACGGCGTGGCTCGGCATCTCGTTCGTGACGGTGGTCCCGATGCCATCCACGCCAACTACTGGTTGTCGGGTGTGGCCGGTCAT
>JBJTGD010000086.1:0-12822 GCA_046093735.1 Acidimicrobiia bacterium
CGTCGTCATGCAGTACACCGACGTGTAGGCCTGACCCATCAACCCGGCGTTCGACGCCATGTTGACGATGTTCCCGCCCGTGGCCAGCAGGTGGGGGATGGCGGCCTGACAGAGGAAGAACGGCGCATCCATGTTCACCGCCACCATGCGTCGGTAGGCATCCTCGGGAATGTCGGTGAAGTGGGCTCCGGCGGCCACCCCGGCGATGTTGCACAGCACATCGAGTCGACCGAAGGCGTCGATGGCGGCGGCCACGGTGGCGACGCACTCGTCGCGCGTGGTCACGTCACCGACGCGGGTGCGCGCGGTGCCGCCGGCTTCGGTGATGGTGGCCGCGGTGGCCGCCAGCCCATCGGGATCGACGTCGTGGAGGAACACCTGAGCCCCCTCGGCGGCCAGGCGGATGGCCGAGGCCCGCCCGATGCCCGAGCCGGCGCCCGTCAGCAACGCCACCTTGCCGTCGAATCGTCCTCGGGTGATCTCGTGCATCGTCGCCTCCCGTGCGGGTCGCCCCGGTTCGGGACGTCGGGTCGCGATGGTGACACAGGCGAGTCGCCGTGGACCTCGGCGCGCTCGGCCGCGCCGGCGACGCCCTCGGTGGGCGGAGGGAGTGTCCCGGCGCGCTACGTTGCCCCTTCGGACAGGGGGCCGAGGGGCCCCGCCGCGAGGAGGTCGACCCCATGGAGATCAAGGCCGGTAGTCGTCTCGCCTGCCCGGAGTGCAGCGTCGAACTCGTGGTGGTGCGGCCGCCCTCGTCGGCCGTGGCCCTGACCTGCGGCGGAGTGACCGTGGTGGAGGCCGGCGCCGATCGTCCGGCCGGTGGCCATGCCGATGCGGCCGGCGAAGGCACCCTGGTGGGCAAGCGCTACGCCGACGAGGACTCGGGTCTCGAGGTGCTGTGTGCCAAGCGCGGTCCGGGCGCGCTGGCCGTCGACGGACGCGAGGTGCCCGTGAATGGCGCCAAGCCCCTGCCCTCCTCCGACTGACCGCAGTGAACCTCTCGCTCGTCCTGGAGATGGCGTCGTCGACGCTCGACGACCGGCCGGCGATCGTCTTCGGCGATCGCCAGATGTCGTTCGCCGAACTCGATGCTGCGGCGCGTCGGTGCGCAGCGGCGTTCCTCGACATGGGCGCCACCGGTGTCGTGTACTTCGGGGCCAACGATCTCGCCTTCCCGGTGGCCGTGTTCGCCGCTGCCTTCGCCGATCTCCCGTTCATTCCCCTCAACTACCGGCTGGGTGAGGAGCAATTGGCGCCGTTGGTGGAGGCCAACCGCGGCGCGGTGATGGTCTCGGAGGGAACGGATCTCCCGGGTGCCGACCCGGCGATGCTGGTGCCCCGCGAGCGATTGCTCGATCCCACGTTCCGGGCCCGGGGCGAGGTCGACCTGCCGCCCTTCGTCGATCCGGAGGAGGTGGCGATCGTCCTCTACACCTCCGGCACCTCGGGCACACCGAAGGCCGCGCTGCTCCGTCATCGGCACCTCACCTCCTACATCATCGGCACCGTCGAGTTCGCCGGCGCGGCCGAGGAACAGGCCGCACTGGTCACCGTGCCGCCGTACCACATCGCCGGTCTGGCCAATCTGTTGTCGAACATCTACGCCGGGCGTCGCATCGTCTACCTGGAGACCTTCGATGCCCCGACCTGGCTCGACGCCGTGCGTCGTCACGGTGTGACCCAGGCGATGGTGGTGCCCACCATGCTGGCCCGCGTCGTCCATCACCTCGACGGCGCGCCGGCCGACACCCCGTCGTTGCGCACGCTGTCCTACGGCGGTGCTCGCATGCCGCTGCCGGTGCTGGAAGCGGCACTGGAGGCGTTCGAGGGCACGGGCTTCGTCAACGCCTACGGACTCACCGAGACGTCGTCGACCATCGCCTTGCTCGGACCCGAGGACCACGACGCGGCGTTCGCCGGGGACGAGGTGGCGCGGGTACGACTCGGATCGGTGGGCAAGGTGCTGCCCGGCATCGAGGTCGAGGTGCGCGACGAGGACGGCACCATCCTCCCCGTGGGCGAACCCGGTCTCGTGTTCCTGCGCGGTGAACAGGTGTCGGGTGAGTACCAGGGCGGCAACGCCGTCGACGACGCGGGCTGGTTCCCCACCAAGGACCGTGGGTGGATCGACCCCGACGGTTACCTGTTCATCGAGGGCCGGGCCGACGACACCATCATCCGCGGCGGCGAGAACATCGCCCCGGCCGAGATCGAGGACGTCCTGCGGCGCCATCCGGCCATCGTCGATGCCGCCGTGGTCGGTGTGCCCGACGAGGAGTGGGGTCAGCAGATCGCTGCGGTGGTGGTGCTCGGTGCCGGCCGTACCGCCTCGGTGGACGAGCTCCATGACTACTGCCAGGAGCACCTGCGAGGGTCGAAGACCCCCTACCGGATCGAGTTCCGCGACGAGTTGCCGCACACGCCGACCGGAAAACTCCTGCGCCGCGAGGTCTTGGCCGACCTCCTGCGCTGATCCGGGCCGTATCGTCGGATCGTGCCCGTCGATCTCGGACTCGATGCCCTGCTGACGCCGGAGTTGCGCGCCCTGCGCGTCGAGGCCGAGGAGTTCTCGGCCGATGCGGTCTCGCGCTACGGGAGCTTCAACGATTCATGGCTGTGCTCGTTCTCGCGTGAGTGCTCGCGCGAACTGGCCTCCCGGGGCTGGATCGGAATGACGTGGCCGGTGGAGTTCGGGGGCGGTGGACGTTCGGCCGTCGAGCGTCTCATCGTGAGTGAAGCGCTCATCGCCGCCGGCGTACCCATCGGCGCATCGTGGTTCGGTGATCGCCAGATGGGCCCGGGTCTCTATACCTTCGGCACGCCCGAACAGCGGGAGCGCTACCTGCCGCCCATCCTCGCTGGCGAGATCACCTGGTGCATCGGCATGTCCGAACCCGACAGCGGTTCCGATCTGGCGTCACTCACCACCAGCGCGGTGCGCGACGGTGACGAGTGGATCATCAACGGTCGCAAGATCTGGACCTCGTTCGCCCACGAATCCGAGTACTGCTACCTGATCTGTCGCACGGCGTCGGTGCCGGGTCGGCCGCATCTCGGGATCAGCGAGATCATCGTCCCCATGGACTCGCCGGGCATCGAGGTGCGTCCGATCCGCGACATGGTCGATGCCCGTCACTTCAACGAGGTGTGGTTCGACGACGTGCGCGTGCCGATCGGCAACCTCGTCGGCGTGGAGGGCGATGCCTTCTCGCAGACGATGCGACAACTCGATCACGAACGCGGCGGCATCGACCGTCTGGTGTCGAATCGGGCGCTGCACCTGCGGGCGCTGGAGACGGCCGACACCTCCGATGTGCTGCTCCGTGACGCCATCGCCCGGTTGGAGACCGACTTCGTCGCCGCCCGACTGCTCGTCTACCGCAGCGCACTCGGTCTCGTGCCCAAGGGATTCAGTGCCGGCACCAAGTTGTTGTGCACGCACTACGAGCAGCGGGTGGCCGACCTCGCCGCCGCCGTGCTCGGCCCCGAGGCGATGCTGTGGGATCGGTGGACGAAGGAGATCGCCTACGCGCCGGCCTACACGATCATGGCGGGCACATCGGACGTGATGCGCAACATCGTGGGGGAGCGGGTGCTGGGATTGCCCCGGTGAGGGAGACTGGCGGGCGATGAACGATCTCGTGCTCCTCGACGTGGCCGACGGCGTGGCCACCATCACCCTCAATGATCTGAAGCGACGCAATGTCGTGTCGCGCGCGCTCAACACGGCGGTGGGCGAGGTCATGGACGATCTGGAGTCCCGCGACGACGTCGGCGCCATCGTCGTCACCGGCGCCGCGCCGGCCTTCTGCGCCGGCGCCGACCTCGACGATCTGGCCGCCTGTGATTCGGCCGAGAAGTTGCGGACGATCTACTCCGGTTTCCTCCGCATCGCCGAGACACCGCTGCCGTCGATCGCCGCGGTGAACGGACCGGCCGTCGGAGCCGGACTCAACCTCGCTCTGGCCTGCGATGTGATCGTGGCCGGGGCCGCGGCCCGCTTCGACACCCGCTTCCTGCAGATCGGTCTGCACCCGGGCGGTGGGAACACGTGGCGGCTGCGACGCATCACCGACCTCCAGACCACGATGGCGTTGGTGCTGTTCAACGAGATCGTCGACGGTGAGCGCGCCGCCGAGATCGGATTGGCGTGGCGGTGTGTCGCCGACGACGAACTGCTGGAGACGGCCCGGACGATGGCGGCCCGAGCCGCCGCCGGTCCACGCGAGGTGGTGCGGGCCATGAAGGCCACCATCCTGGCCAATGACGCCATCACCGATTCCGATGCAGCGGTGAACGCCGAACTCGGTCCACAACTCGAGTCCCTGCAGGGCCCGGCGTTCACCGAACTGCTGGCGGCACTCCGGGCGCGCATGGCGGAGAAGTCCTGAACCGTTCCTCGGCCCGCGACCGGGCGGTGGCGTGGGCCGATCGCGCCGTCGAACGTCTCGCCATCCTCGGGGTGCACTCGGATCTCGACGGCGCCGGTCTGCTCGACATCCGGTCCACGTTCACCGGGCTCACACCACAGGGCCGGGTCAGCGCCGGGGGGTCGTGCCGTGTGCTGGCGACGGCCGACTCGTGGTGCGCAGTGAACCTGCCGCGCCCCGACGATCTGGACCTGTTGCCGGCGTGGCTGGGTGTCGCGTCGACCGGGGACGAGGTCCCGTGGAGTGCGGTGACCGCGGCGGTGTCGGAGCGTCCCACCGATGCGGTGGTGGATGCGGGTCAGGAACTCGGTCTGGCCGTCGCTGCGCTGGCTGACGAGCGGTCCGATGCGCAGCTGCAGTTCCGCGGCACCGAGCGCGCCGCCCGACCGTGGCTGGCGCGTCGGGCGGGAGAGCGAACGGTGGCGCGTCGTCCCGACGAGGTGACGGTGGTCGATCTGTCGTCGTTGTGGGCCGGTCCGTCATGTGCGCGTCTGTTGGGGCGGGCCGGAGCCCGCATCGTCAAGGTCGAGTCGAGTTCGCGTCCCGATGGTTCCCGCGCTGGTGATCCCGGGTTCCACCGATGGTTGCACGAGGGCCATGAGCTGGTGGAGATCGACTTCACCAGCGCCGAGGGTCGACGGGAACTCCTCGAGGTCGTGCATGCCGCCGATGTGGTGATCGAGGGGTCGCGACCTCGGGCCTTCGAACGTCTCGGCATCGACCCGGTCGAGGTGGTGTCGGCTCGACCCGGAACGGTGTGGGTGTCGATCACCGGGTATGGGCGGTGCGGGCCGTGGCGCGATCGCGTGGCCTTCGGTGACGACGCCGCCGTGGCCGGTGGTCTGGTGGAGCTCGATGACGACGGGTCGCCGATGTTCGTGGCTGATGCGGTGGCCGACCCGCTCACGGGCGTGGCCGCCGCCGCCCTGACCGTCGGCGCGTTGGCCGCCGGAGGCGGCATGACGGTCGACGTGGCACTGCGCGAGGTGGCGCGCAGCGCGGCGCTGGGTGCGGCGGTGGTGTGGTGACGACGTCGCCCGATGTGCTGGTGCGCGACGTCGAGATCGAGGGCGCTCGCACCGATGTGTTGATGTTCGACGGTCGGATCGCCGTCATCGGTGACGATCTGCGGCCCGCGCCGGGGCGCGAGGTCGTTTCGGTCGACGGCGGCGGCGGGGCTCTGCTGCCCGGGCTCCATGATCACCATGTGCACCTGTTGGCCATGGCCGCTCGTCGTCACGGCGTTGATGTGGACGCCTGCGACTCACCGTCAGCCTTCGACCGGGCCATCATCGATGCCGCAGTCGACGGCGCCGGTTGGGTGCGGGTCGGAGGACATGACGAACGTCGCCACGGACCGGTCGACCGTCACCGACTCGACGCGCTCCGTCCCAGTGTGTGCGTGCGGGTGCAACACCGGTCGGGGCTGGCGTGGACGCTGTCGACGGTGGCGATCGATCGGATCGGCATCGACGACGCGCCCGTCGGCGCGATCGACCGGGATCGTCACGGCGCGCCCACCGGCACGATCCTGCGGGCCGACGACTGGTTGGCCCAGCGCCTCGGCCCCGTGCCGCCGCCCCTCGACGATCTCGGGTCCGAACTGGCGGCACTGGGTCTGACCGGTGTCACCGATGCCACCGTGTCGCTGGGCGCGACGCGCCTCGAGGCGCTGCTGGCCGCCCGACGGTCGGGGGCAGTGCCGCAGCGACTGGTGGTGTTGGGCACCGAGAACGAGGACCTCGACGGTCTCGCCGTGGCCGGCCCAGCCAAGGTGCTGGCCGATGAGGTGTGCGGTCTCGACGTCGACGCTCTCGCTGCCGTCATCGCCGACCGTCACGCCCGGGGTCGCGCGGTCGCCATCCACGCCGTCACCCGGGCCGAGAACGTCGCCGCCGCCACGGCGTTGGCCATGGCCGGTCCCCTCGCCGGTGATCGCATCGAGCACGGTTCGGTCCTGCCCGTCGAACTCGACGATCTCCTCGCCCGATCGCAGATCACCGTCGTGGTGCAACCGGCGCTGGTCCACGAGCGCGGTGATCACCACCTCGACGTCGTCGACACCGACGACCTGCCCGTCCTGCACCGCATCCGGTCGCTGCGAACGGCGGGCATCCCGGTGGTGATCGGCAGCGATGCGCCCGTCACCACCATCGATCCGTGGCGCGCCATCCGCGCCGCCGTCGATCGCCGCACGCGTTCGGGTGCCGTCGTCGGCCCTGACGAGTCGATCACGGCGGCCGAGGCCCTGGCCATGTACCTCGCCGATCCACTGGCGCCGGCCGGACCGATCCGTCGCGTGGTGCGCAACGCAGCGGCCGACCTCGTGCTGCTCGATGCGCCGCTGGCCGAGGTGCTGGCCGATCCCGATCGTTCCCGCGTGCGCCACACCTGGGTGGACGGCAGGCTGGTCCACCCATGAGCGAACGTCTCACTCCCGGCGAAGTGCTCGCCCTCACCGGTGCCGGACTCGACGACACCGCGCTCGGTGCGCTCGCCGATCGTCCGGTGGTGGTGCTCGACCTGGACGGCCCGTCCACCGACCTGGCGCAGGTCACCCGGGTGCTGGCCGGTCGGCCGTGCGTGGTCATCGGCGTGGCGTCGACCCCGATCCTCGAGCCGACGGTCGATGGACTCCTCGACGTGGCCCTGTGCGCCAGCGACATCGCGCCGGCCCCCTGGGTGGCGGGCCGAGGTGCGCTCGACGACATGGTCGAAGCGCTGGTGACGGCGATCGAGTCCTCGAGCGAGGCGGCGGTGGCGTTGGTGCAACTGCTGCATCTCGGGGAGCGAGCATCGACGATCGATGCCGTGGTGGCCGAGTCGTTCGCCTACAGCCTCCTGCAGTCGGGGGATCGTCACCGCCACTGGTTGTCCTCTCGCGCCGATCGCCAGCGACGACCACGACCCGACGCTCCGATCGTGGCGGTGACGCGAACCGACGATCGGTTGCTCGTGGTGCTCGATCGACCCGAGGTGCACAACGCCTACGGCACGCGCATGCGCGACGAACTGACCGATGCGTTCCGCCTCGTCGCCGCCGACCCGACGATCACCTCGGTGGAACTGTGCGGCGCCGGACCGTCGTTCTCCAGTGGTGGTGATCTCGATGAGTTCGGCACCGCACCAGCGCCGCTCGACGCGCATCTCGTTCGCACCACCCGCAACGCCGGAATCGCGCTGGCGGCCATCGCCGATCGGGTCACGGCGCGGGTGCACGGCACCTGCGTGGGCGCCGGGGTGGAACTCCCCGCCTTCGCCGGTCGCGTCGTGGCCGATCCCCACACCACCTTCCGGTTGCCCGAGGTGGCGATGGGGCTGGTGCCCGGCGCCGGTGGCACCGCCAGCATTCCCCGTCGTATCGGTCGCCACCGCACTGCGTACCTGGCCCTGACGGGTGCACCCATCGACGCCCCGCTGGCCCTGTCATGGGGACTGATCGACGCGATCGAACCGGTGACACCGGTCGAACCGGTCGGTGGCCGATGAGCGAGCGGCCAGCGGTCGGGTCGGCCGAGTGGCGGGCGTGGCGGCGGAACGTCGATCTCGACGACTACGAACGGCGTTTCGACCGCGTCGCCGCCGAGGGTGGCAACCCGCACGGTGAGGTCGACTTCGTCATGCAGTTCGCGCCACTCGACGCGCTCGACGCCGGCTGTGGGTTCGGGCGCGTGGGCATCGAACTGCACCGGCGTGGCGTCGAGGTGGTCGGTGTCGATCTCGACCCCGACCTCATCGAACGCGCCCGTCGCCGGGCGCCCGATCTGGACTGGCGAGTCGCCGATCTCGCCGCCATGGACCTGGGTCGCACCTTCTCGCTGGTGGTGGCCGCGGGCAACGTGATCGGGTTCGTCGATCCCGCCCGTCGTCACGAGGCGGTCAGGGCCTGCGCCCGCCACGTCGCCGTCGGTGGGCACCTGGTGATGGGGAACCAGTTGACCCGCGGGTGGCCGACCGTCGACGAGCAGCGTGGCTGGGCCGCCGACGCGGGGCTCGCCGCTGTCGGGGTGTTCGCCGGCTGGGACGGCGCACCCTTCGCCGACGGCGACTACGCCGTGGTGGTGTTCACCCGGCCACGGGGCTGACCGGTCACGGCGCCCTGTGGCAGGATCGAACCAAGGGGGATCCATGACCGATCTGGTTGAACCGACCGACGCAGGAGCGCGCCACATCGGCTCGTTGCGCACCCGGGCCGAGGGCGCGGGCCCGACCACACGTCGTCCCATCACCTTCCCGGCCTCCCGCTACACGTCGACGGAGTTCGCCGCCCTCGAGTCGTCGCGCATGTGGCCGCGGGTGTGGCAGTTGGCCACCACGCTCGACATGGTGGCCGAACCGGGTGACTGGGTGGAGTTCTCGGTCGACCGGCTGTCGTGCATCGTGCTGCGCGACGCCGATGGCGAACTGCGCGCCCACCAGAACGTGTGCATGCACCGCGGTGTGGAACTGTGCACCGGAAGTGGCACGGGCCTGACCGAACTGCGCTGCGGATTCCACCGGTGGTGCTGGAACCTCGACGGTTCGTTGTCGGAGATCCCCAGTCGTCGCGACTTCGGGGTGATCGACAACGAGGCCTATGCCCTGTCGCGCGTGTCGGTCGACACCTGGGGTCCGCTGGTATTCGTGAACTTCGATCCCGATGCGGCGTCGTTGGCCGACTATCTGGGTGGTGCCCCGGCCGATGCCGCTCGCTACGGCATCGAGGACTTCCACTGCACCTATGAACTGAGCGTGCTCGTCCCCGCCAACTGGAAGACGGCGGCCGACGGATTCAGTGAGACGTACCACGTGCAGGGTCTGCATCCCGAACTACTCACCGTGTTCGCCGACCTCGACAACCATCAGGTGCTGTGGGACAACGTCGGCCGCAGTCGTCAGCAGTACGGCGTGCCGTCGCCGCGCATCCGGCCCGAGCCGACCGCGCAGGAGGTGTGGAACGCCTTCGCGGCGGTGTACGGAGGTCGCGCCGGCATCGACAGTGTCGATCCCGGCCCGGTGCCCGAGGTGCCCGAGGATTCGTCGCTGCTCGAGGTCATGGGCGCTTACGTGCGGAGGGCGCAGGCGGCCAAGGGAATCGACCTCTCGGCCTACACCGACCTCGACATCATGATCATGGACCAGTACAACGCCTTCCCCAACATCACGGTGTTGTTCCATCCCGACCTGCTGTCGGTGCTGCGCACCCGCCCCGGCACCTCCCCTGACGAGTGCTGGCTCGACATCTTCCAGTTCGAGCGACGTGGTGCGACGGCGGCGCGGACCAGGCCGGTGAAGATGGAGGTGCCGCTCGAGTCGATGGCCTTCGGCACGGTGTTCAACCAGGACTTCGACATGCTGCGCACTGCGCAGCGCGGTCTGCACCAGCCCGGCTTCACCCGGATCACCATCTCCCAGGAGGAGAGTCGCATCCTCAACAATCAGCTGGCGCTCGAGCGCTGGTGCGACATCTCCCCGAGCGAGATCGAGGGCGATCTGCCCGAATGGCGGTGAGCGGTCGGGCCACGACGGCCACCCGGCGACGCGCCGACGGCGGACCGAGCGCACGGGCCCTGCTCATCAGCGTGCTCGGCCAATGGGTGGGTGCCGACGCGACGCCGGTCTGGACGGGCACGCTGGTCGGCGCGCTGGAGGCGCTGGGGATCGAGGAGCGCGCCGCGCGTCAGGCCGTCAATCGCACCGCGGCCGACGGGTGGCTGGAGGGCGAGTCGGTGGGCCGGTACACGCGCTGGCGCCTCACCGCCCGTGGTCGTCGCATGCTGGGCACGGCCACGTTGCGCGTCGCCCGTTCGATCGTCGAGGAGTCCGACGACTGGGACGGCACGCTCTCCATGCTGGTGATCGTCGAGCCCGTGGCCGACCGGTCGAGTCGTGATCGCCTGGTCGCCGGCCTCGACTTCGAGGGCTTCGGTGCGGTGGCGCCGAACCTGTGGGTGGCGATCGGCTCGGCCGAGCGACCCGGGGTCGACGCCGTGCTGGAGTCCTGCGGGCTGACCGATGGGGTGCTGCGCTTCGAGGCCCGGACGGTGGCCGGCGCAGCCACCGCCGCCGAGGTCGTGGCCCTGGCGTGGGACCTCGAGCCCGCGGCCGAGGCCCAACGTGCCTTCATCGCCGAGTTCGCCGAGGCCACCCCGGCTGACGACCGGGAGGCCTTCGCCCTGCGCACCCGGATGGCCCACGAGTGGCGCGAACTGCTGAGTCTCGATCCGTCGCTCCCGGCCCGACTGCTGCCGGCGGACTGGCCCGGACCGCAGGCCCGCTCGGTGTTCCAGCGCCGCTACGCCGAATGGGCCGAACCGGCGACAACGTTCTACACAGCGTTGTCGGAGGACCCGGTTGTGTCGTAGATTGGGGCCATGACCGAACTGGGATTCCCCGTCTTCGACTGCGACAACCACTACTACGAGGCCATCGACGCCTTCACGCGTCACCTCGATCCGCGGACCGGGCCGCGCACCATCCAGTGGTGCGAGATCAACGGCCGGAAGTACCACGTGATCGGCGGCAAGGTCAGTCACGCCGTCGTGAACCCCACCTTCGATCCGGTGGCCCTGCCCGGTGTCCTCAAGGACTACTTCCGCGGCAACCCCAACAACGAGAACCCGATCGACCTGCTCAAGCAGCGCGAGCCGATCCGCGCCGCCTACCGCGATCGCGATGCCCGCATCGCCACCCTCGACGAGCACGGCCTCGAGAAGTGCTGGCTCTTCCCCACGCTCGGGATGATCTACGAAGAGCCACTGCACACCGACCCGTGGGCCGTGATGCAGGTGTTCACCGCCTTCAACCGGTGGATGCTCGAGGACTGGGGCTTCAACTACAAGAACCGCATCTTCACTGCGCCGTACATCACCCTCGTCGATGTCGACTGGGCCGTGAGCGAGTTGCAGTTCGCCCTCGACAACGGTGCGACCACCGTCGTGATGCGACCGGCGGCGCCCACCACCGTCGACGGTCCCCGGTCGCCGGCCGACCCGATGTTCGATCCCTTCTGGGGTCTGGTGAACGAGTCGGGCATCACCGTCGTGGCCCACGCCGGCGACTCGGGCTACAGCTCGCACGGCTACGCCCAGGACAGCGGCTTCTCGGCGTCGTTCGGCCAGCAGTCACGACCGCAACCGCTGCGCATGGCCACCATGTTCGATCGTCCGATCGAGGACTTCCTCGGTTCGCTGGTGTGCGACAAGATGTTTGAACGTTTCCCCAACGTCCGGGTGGCGTCGGTGGAGAACGGTTCGGGCTTCCTGCGCAGCCTGCTGAAGAAGCTCGACAACACGGCCAACAAGATGCAGGGCTGGTTCAGCGAGTTGCCGTCGGAGACCTTCCGCCGCCAGGTGTGGGTCAATCCGTTCTGGGAGGACGACGTCCACGAGGTCGTCGAGCTCATGGGTTCGGACCGCGTCATCTTCGGCTCCGACTGGCCCCACATCGAGGGAATGCCCGAGCCGCTCGACTACGTCGATGAGCTCAAGGAGTTCTCACCCGCCGTGCAGCAGATGATCCTGCACGACAACACCGACGCACTGAACGTTCGCCGGCCGGCCTGAGAGGGTCGACCGGTCGGACCACGACCGGGGGGTTGACGCGATGGCCTCCGCTGAGCGGGGGCCATCGCCGCGTCCGGCTGTCGGTCGGGGTCCCGGGGTTCGTCAGTAGGTGCCGTCGAGCACCCGGTCGCGGATCTCCCGCTTCAGGATCTTGCCCGTGGCACCCCGGGGCAGCGGCTCGTCGCGCACGAACCACTGCGTGGGGATCTTGAAGGAAGCCAGACGCTCGGCCAGGAACCCGGTGAGTTCGTTGGTGTCGATGGTCGTGCCCTTGGCCGGTTGCAGCGCGCAGACCACCTCCTCGCCCAGTCGCTCGTGCGGGAGACCGAACACCGCCACCTCGTGCACGTGCGGGTGTTCGAAGATGGCGGCCTCCACCTCCGAGCAGTACACGTTCTCCCCGCCGCGCAGCACCATGTCCTTGATGCGATCCACGACGTAGACGAAGCCCTCGTCATCGAGGTAGCCGAGATCGCCGGTGTGCAGCCAGCCGTCACGGATCGTCTCGGCCGTCGCCTCGGGCCGTTTCCAGTAGCCGCGGATGAGCATCGGTCCGGTCATGCAGATCTCGCCGACCTCACCGGTGGGCAGCGACTCACCGTTGGGGTTCACGATCTTGAGTTGCATGATGGGCACCACGCGCCCCGTGCTCGACGGTCGCTCGACGTAGTCGGGGCCGGTGTTGCCCGGTCCGTACCCGTTCGTCTCGGTGAGTCCGTACCCCAACTGCGGGGTGGCCTTCCCGGTGAACGTCCCCGAGATCTTCTTCACCAACTCCGGCGCCATCGGTGCGCCACCACCGCCGACGTTGCGCTGGCTCGACGTGTCGAACTCGGCGAACCGGGGGT
>JBJTGD010000087.1:0-5326 GCA_046093735.1 Acidimicrobiia bacterium
GCCATGCTGCACGTGCTGTTCGAAGAGGATCTCGTGTCCGTCGACGACACCTTGGTGTCGGGCATCGAGGCCGTGGCCGACACCGTCGCGCCGTTCTCACCGGCACGCGTGGCGCCGGTGTGTGGCATCGATCCGGCCGACATCGTCCGCCTGGCCCGCGAATTCGCCGCCGCCCCGACGGCGGTGGCCTACGGCCGCATCGGCACCCACACCGTGGGATTCGGCACCGTGGCCTCGTGGGCGGTCGACGCCCTCAACATCGTGACCGGCAATCTGGACACACCCGGTGGCGCCATGTTCCCGTTGCCCGCTCACGATTCCGGCCGTGACCGAGGGCGCGGACGGGGCTTCGTCACCGGGCGTCGCCACAGTCGGGTGGGCCACCACCCCGAGGTGCGCGGCGAATTCCCCGCCGCCGCGCTCCCCGACGAGATCCTCACTCCGGGCGAGGGGAAGGTGCGGGCGCTGGTGACGGTGGCCGGCAATCCGGCGCTCTCCATCCCCGACTCGACGCGAGTGGCCGACGCATTGGCCGACCTCGAGTTCATGGTGTGCGTCGATCCCTACCGCAACGAGACGACTCGCTTCGCCAACGTGATCCTCCCGCCGCCGAGCGCGTTGGAGCGCAGCGACTACCACATGGCCTTCTTCAGCCTCGCGGTGCGGAACTTCGCCCAATGGGCCGCACCGCTCATCCCCACCGACGCGCCCCAGGAGCACGAGATCCTCGGACGACTGGCCCTCATCGCCACCGGTCCCGAGGCGGGTGACGATCCGGGCGTGCTCGACGAGATGCTCCTCGTTGGAGCACTCGAAGGCGCCATCGCCGCCCCCGACTCCCCCATCGCCGATCGCTCCGTCGACGAGTTGCTGTCCATCGTGCGCACCGATGCGTCACGGACGACCGTCGATCACCTCGTCGACGTCATGATCCGCACCGGCTCCCACGGCGACTGGTTCGGGGCCGTGCCCGACGGGCTGTCACTGGACGCGCTGGCCGCAGCCCCCCATGGTGTCGATCTCGGTCCGCTCACACCCCGATTGCCGGGCGCGCTGCGCACCACCTCGGGAACGATCGAACTGGGCGCGCCGGCGATCATCGATGATCTGGCCCGCCTGTCCGCCGCGCTCGATGACGCGCTGGCCCACCCGGCTGATCCCGATCGACTGGTGTTGGTCGGTCGTCGCGATCTGCGCTCGAACAACTCGTGGATGCACAACGTCGAGGTGCTGGTCAAGGGACGGTTCCGCTGCACGGTGCAGATGCACCCCGATGATGCCGCCCGAGCCGGACTGTCCGACGGCGCCCAAGCCGAGATCCGCTCGCGGGTCGGCGCCGTGATCGCCCCGGTGGAGACCACCACCGAGATCCGCCCCGGCGTGGTGAGCCTCCCTCACGGCTGGGGTCACGATCAGCCGGGCGCCGCCCTCGGCATCGCCGCCGGTCGCCCGGGCGTGAACTCGAACGTGCTCACCGATCCGGAGACGCTCGATCCACTGTCGGGCAACGCCACCCTCAACGGGATACCGGTGACGGTCCGCGCCGTCTGACGCTCGGCCCGGGCCACGCGCCGCGCCACTGCACTCTGCGGTCAGGTTCAGCCGGCGAAACCGTCGAGAATGCCGGTGAGTCCCGTGGGCTGATGCGGCCCGAAGGCCAACTGCTCGAGCACGCCGACTCCCTCGTGATCACCCATGCGCACCTTGCACAGGGTCTGGATGTGGATGCTCGACGGGTCGAGCGGATCGAAGTCGTCGAGGGCGATCGCTTCGTAGCCGACCTCCAACGGACCGTGCAGCGAACCATGTGACCAGTGCGGGTTCATGTACCCGATGCCGCGCATGCGGAACGTGTAGAGCGGCTCGAACTCGATGCGGTCGACGCGGCCGTCGTCATGGGCCACCTCGAGCCACGCCGACTCCATTTCACGCTTGCCCTTCTGCCACACCAGCCCGTAGCGGATGCCCGACAACTCCTCGGGTTCGACGATGTCCTCACCCCAGGTGGGCGCATCGGGGGAGTCGAGCACGGGCACGACCAATGCCGATTCCATCCACCGGGTGCCGTCCTCCCGTTCGAACATGGCGAGATGCGTGCACATGTCGTCGAAGTGGAGCGGGGCCCACAGCCAGAACACCTGCATGGCCGACGGCGGGAAGTTGGTGGGCGCCTGCACGCCGACACCGCGCACGCCCCACGAGCGATCGCGCACCCCGAAGGTCGACTCGGCCCGCACCTCGATGGTGCGCCCGGCCACGGTGATGGTGCCCTCCCATGTCCCCCACTGGGTGAGGCGGGTGTAGTCCATGATGCGCACGTTGTTGCGCACGATCGTCTGCTTGGGCTCCTCGATCGCCGCGGTGCGGGCCCGGAACACGAGGTCGCAGGACAGTCCGTGCTCGTTGGGATCGACGGTGAAGCGGATCTCGCGCAGCGGTTCGGGCACCGACACCTCGATGGGCCCCACGCGGGTGGCCCGACCGAGCGGCATCGCCCCGGAGGCGAAGATGGAGTGCTCCACCCCATCGACGATGACGCTGAACGCGGCGTCGATCACACCGCGATTGGGGTAGTGGCCCATGGCGCCGCCGAGGAAGAAGGCGCCGTCCGCGTCGAACCCGTTGAAGAAGTACCGGTCGTAGTGATTCGGATCGGCACTCACGGTCTGCACGATCGGGTCCCCGGTCTGGTGGATCGGGAAGTCGTCGAACGGTGTGATCATCGTTCCCCCTCGCCGGCCGGGTCGGTCAGCGGGAGGACCCGTCGACCGACCGATGGCCGGACTGTCATGCGGTCCGGCGGCGTTGGCCGACGGCGGTGGTGGACCCGACTGGACTCGAACCAGCGACCTCTTCCGTGTCGAGGAAGCGCTCTAGCCAACTGAGCTACGGGTCCCCAAGACCGGTGACCCTAGCAGGGCCGCGATCGTGCTCCCCATGGCGGTCCCTAACCTGACGGCCGTGATCGGCGACCCCCGCGCCACCCCGACGCACCGCGCTCGTCGCCGCCCCGGCCGCCGGAGTGCGCGGTCGGCCGCCTCCCTCGCCGCCCTCGCCACCGTCGGTGCGTTGGCTTCGTTGGCTGCTGCGTGCAGCTCGGTCGGCTCGTCGTCGGATCGCACCGGGCCGATGGCCACCACGACCACATCGTCGACCTCCACCACGACCACATCGACGACATCCACCAGCACCACGACGAGCACGACGACGACCACGACGACACCCCCGTGGCCGCGCACACCAGTGCCCGACCGTCCCGCCGTCGCCCCGGTGCCAGTGCTGTCGCGGATCGCCACCGACGACCCCGTCGTGTTCCTGACCATCGACGACGGCGCCGTGCGTGATCCGCGCGTGGCCGACCTGTTGGCCACCGCCCGGATCCCGGCGACGCTCTTCGTCAACGAGTCGTACTACCTCGCCGACCCCGACTACTTCGCCCGAGTGGCCAGTGGCGGGGGTTCGATCAACTCCCACTCCCGCACCCATCGACGGTTGACCACACTCACCGAGGCGCAGCAGCGACGCGAGATCTGCGGAATGCGCGAGGTGTTGTCCCGCCATCTACTGGTACCCGGCCATCTGTTCCGGTCTCCCTACGGCGTGCAGAACGCCACCACCCAGCGGGCGGCGGCGTCGTGTGACAACAATGCCATCCTCATGTGGCGGGCGACCATCAACAACGGCCAGGTCCAGTACCAACAGGGCGACACCCTGCGCCCCGGCGACATCGTGCTGGCGCACTTCCGGGCCGATCTGTACGAGGGCCTGGTGGCGTTCCTGTTCGAGGCGGGACGGGCCGGGCTCACCGTCGCACCCATCGAGGACTACCTCCCGCTGCCCCCGTCACCGTGAGAGGCCCTCGGGGCGACGACTAGGGTCTCGACCGCATGGCCGCGTGGCCGAGTGGCTGAGGCAAGGGCCTGCAAAGCCCTGTACGGCGGTTCGATTCCGCCCGCGGCCTCCAACGAGCGAGGGCCCGGCCGACTGGCCGGGCCCTCGTGCGTGGATCGACGGACAGGGGGTTGCGTCGATCAGTTGGTGGCTGGAGCCTGCGCCGGCGCGCCCTGCTGGCCGCGGGGACCACGGCCCTCACGGGGACCGCCCTGCGCGCCTTCCTTGGCGCCGCGCTGCGGCCGCACGCCATTGACCATGTCGGTCACCCGCTGGTCGACGTCGGCCAACTTCTGATCGGCCTGCTCTTGGGTGATCTCGCCGTCGGTGACCTCCTGAGCGATGTGGTTGCGGGCCGAGGCCACCAGCGCATCGACGATCACCTGCACGTCCACGCCCTTGTCGGCCGCCACCTGGGCCAGGGTGCGGCCCCCGTCGAGGGCCGTGTGCAGCTCGTCGGTGGTCATGCCGAGAGCCTGCGCGGCCACGTCGAGGCCGGGGCCGTGGCCGCCGCCGCGCATGCCGCCCTTGGGGCCATTGGCCACCAGCGCGGCCACCACGGCGTCGCTCTGGCTCTGGGTGATGGTGCCGTCGGCCACCAGCGGGGCCAGCGTCTCGGCGAATCGGGCCGAGTGGTCGGGCCGACCCGCCGGTGCGGTGGCGGTGGTGGCCGGATCGGAGGTCTGGGCGCTGGAGATGGCGGGAACGGCGATCAGACCGAGGGTGCTGGCCGCCAGACCTGCTCCGAGTCCGAGGCCGAGGATCTTCTTGTTCATGGTGTGCTCCTGGGGGTGAGGGGTTCGGGTGTCGTCCCTGCGGGGACGTGCACACTCTGCGACCCGGGCGTAAGGGCCCCCCGAAGCGAAGGTGAGGATCCGGGAAGAATCGACCCGATCAGCCGTGTTCGAGATCGATGGCGGCGAAATCGGGGGTGCGCCGCTCGGCCAGCGCCGTCAGGGCCTCGATGTTGGCCGGCCGACCCATGAGGTGGGCGAACGCTGCGTTCTCCCGCTCGCGGGCCGCTTCGATCTGAGGGGAAAGGGCGGCCACGATCGTGCGCTTCGACTCGACCAATGACGAGATCGACTTCGAGGCCAGCACGCGCGCATGGCGCATCGTCTCGTCCATCAATTCCTCAGGTGAGGTGACGCGCCACGCCAGTCCCATCTCGCGGCAGTCCTCGGCACTCAACCACTCCGAACTCATGAGCGCCCACGTGGCGTTGTGTCGACCGAGCATGTTGGGGAACGTGAAGCTGCTGGCCGCCTCGGGCGCCACGGCCAACGCCGTGAACGGACAGCGCACCCGGGCCTCGGTCGACATGAACACGAGATCGACGAGCGCCAGCATCGTGGCCCCGATCCCGAGGGCCAGCCCGTTCACTGCGCAGAAGAGTGGCTTGGGGAAGGCCACGAGTTGATCGACCAGTCCGGGG
>JBJTGD010000088.1:0-4700 GCA_046093735.1 Acidimicrobiia bacterium
TTCCTCCCTGCGTCGCTCGTCGAACTCCGTCGCGTCCGTGACCTCGCGCCCTATGTCGGTCGCACGCTCGAGGCGAAGATCATCGAGCTCGACAAGAACCGCAACAACGTGGTGCTGTCCCGCCGCGGCTGGCTGGAGGAGACGCAGAAGGAACAGCGCGAAGACTTCCTCGCCAATCTCAAGCCCGGCGAGGTGCGTCGCGGCGTGGTGTCGTCGGTCGTCAACTTCGGCGCCTTCGTCGACCTCGGCGGCATGGACGGTCTCGTCCACGTCTCCGAGTTGTCGTGGAAGCACGTCGACCACCCGGGTTCGGTGGTGCAGGTTGGTGACGAGATCGACGTGCAGGTCCTCGAGGTCGATCTCGATCGTGAGCGCATCAGTCTCTCGTTGAAGGCCACGCAGCAGGATCCGTGGCAGGAATTCGCATCGGCCCATCAGGTGGGCGAGCTGGTCTACGGCCGGGTCACCAAGTTGGTGCCCTTCGGTTCGTTCGTGCAGGTCGGTGAGGGCATCGAGGGTCTGGTGCACATCTCGGAGATGTCGGCCCATCACGTCGATCTGCCCGAGCAGGTCGTGACCCCGGGTGAGGAGTTGTGGGTCAAGATCATCGATCTCGACCTCCAGCGTCGTCGCATCAGCCTGTCGATCAAGCAGGCGGCCGAGGGCGGAATCGTGGCCGCCGAGTACCGGGAGCACTTCGGTGCCCACGCCTACGACGACCAGGGCAACTACATCGGTGGCGAGACCACCGAGGCGCAGGAGGCGTGGGCCGAGTACTTCGCGGAGCAGGGCGACACCTCGGTGCCGCCCGTGCCCTCGACCGAACTCGAGTCCTGATCGGCGGCGGCCTCAGGCCGCCGGCTGGCGATCGGCCCGCCCCAGTTCCACGATCCCCATGCGCAGGGCGGTCAGCACCGCTTGCGTGCGGTCCCGTGCGTCGAGCTTCTGATAAATCGCGGCCAGATGGTTCTTGACCGTCTTCTGTGACAGGTAGAGCCGCGCCGCCACCTGCGGTGTGGAGCACCCGTCGACGATCGCCTGGAGCACTTCGGTCTCGCGGCGGGTGACGTTGACGGGGAAGCCCCGCCATTCGAGGACGTTGGAGCGGCCGAGGTCCGTGGTGGAGCCGGGGCGATGGGTGAGGGTCGTCGTGTCGTTCATGGTGGATCCATCGGCAGGAACGACATGAGTGTGAGTGGAAGTCGGTGAAATGTCGCCGAACGCGCTCTGGTACGTTCCCGCGGTGCTCCTGCTCGGCCTCACCGGTGGCATCGGTTCCGGAAAGTCGACCGTCTCGTCCGCGCTGGCCCAGCGGGGTGCGGTCGTCATCGACGCCGATGCCGTGGTGCGCGAGCTCCAGTCGCCCGGTGGGAAGGTGCTGGCCGCCATGGTCGAGCACTTCGGCTCTCGCATCGTCCGGACCGATGGCACGCTCGACCGTCAGGCGGTGGCCGACATCGTCTTCAACGACCCCGAGGAGCTCAAGGCCCTCAACGCCATCGTGCATCCTCGGGTCGGGGAGGAGATCGACCGTCGCATCGAGGAGCAGCGCGACACCGACAACGTCGTGATCCTCGATGTGCCGCTGCTGGTGGAATCCGAGGCCTACCAGACCGAGGGCATCATCGTGGTCGACACCGATCCGGAGATCGCCGTGTCCCGACTGGTGGAGTTCCGTGGGTTCAAGGCCGAGGACGCGTGGGCCCGCATCAAGCTGCAGGCCACGCGTGAACAGCGCCTGGCCGAGGCGGCGTTCGTGGTGCCCAACGACGGGACGATCGACGAACTGGCTGCGCACATCGATGCGTGTTGGGCGTGGATCGAGGCCAAACGCTCGGCGGACTGATCCGGGTACGGACGGCTCCGGCGTCGTGGTCAGAGGGCCAGTCGTCGAGCCAGGTCACTCATGATCCGGCGCTGCGGATCGACCCGCGCCTTCACGTCCCGCCATTCGTCGAGACGCGGATACATGCGCGGCACCAGTTCGGGACGGACCCGACTGTCCTTGGCCAGATAGATGCGCCCGCCCACCTCGACGACGAGATCGTCGAGTCGATCGAGTAGGGCGCCGAGCCCGGAGACTCCGGTGGGGATGTCGAGGGCCAGAGTCCAACCGGACTGCGGGAACGAGAGGGGAGCGGCGTTCCCCTCACCGAACGACTTGAGGACGGCGAGGAAGGACGTGCAACCCGATCGACTCAGCTCCTCGACAATGGTGGTGAGGGTGGAGGTGGCGGCGAAGGGGATCACGAATTGCCACTGGAGGAATCCGGCCGGACCGTAGATGCGGTTCCAGTTGCGGACCATGTCGAGGGGATGGAAGAAGGTGGGGATCGTCTGCAGCTCGTCGCGGCGACGCACCGGAGCCCGTCGGAACCACAGTTCGTTGAAGGCCCGCACCGTCAGCCCGTTGAGCAGGCCGGAGGGGACCACAGGTGGGGCGCCGACCAGTTCGCCGGCCCGATAGTCGTAGGGGTCGGGGCCGGTGGACGCTCGGGCCTCGTCGGCCGTGGCGAAACGTCCTCGCGTGAGCACCGAGCGCCCCAACTGCGCGCCACTGGCCATGAGATCGATCCATGCCACCGAGTAGTCGTAGAGGTGATCGCCCGAGCGCATCAGTTCGCACACCTCGTCGAGATCGGCGGCGCGGTCGGTGTCGACCAGCACCCGGCTCGACCCGATGCGCGGGCACCGGAACGTGGCATCGAGGATCACGCCGGTGAGTCCCATTCCGCCGGCCGTGGCCCAGAAGAGTCCCGGGTCGCGATCCGGACCGATGTCCACCACGGAGCCATCGGCCAACTGGAGGCGCAACGACTCCACGTGATCGCACCATGAGCCCTTGAGGTGGTGGTTCTTGCCGTGGATGTCGGCGGCGATCGCGCCACCGACGGTGACGTAGCGCGTTCCCGGGGTGACGGGAACGAACAGCCCCTGGGGAACGAGGGCGTGCAGCAGTCGGTCGATGCTGGCGCCGGCCTCGGCGGTGACCAGCACGCTGTCTTCGCCAGGCGCGGCGTCATGGATCGTGAAGGCCGCCACATCGGTCGTCTCCACCAGCATCCCACCGGCGTTCTGGGCGGCGTCGCCGTAACTGCGGCCGTGGCCGCGGGCCAAGACGCCACGTTCGACATCGTTGGGTAGGGCACGTCGCAGCTCGGTGGCCGAGGTGGGTCGACGCACATCGGCCCCGGTGGGTGCGGTGCGACCCCAGCCGTGGCGCTCGGTCAGCCGAGGAACGGCCCGGACCGCCGCCGGTTCAGGAGGCGTAGACGGCACAGCCGTAGATGATGGCCCATGCTGCGCCCGCGGCCAGCAGCGTGGCGTCGGACAGCACGAGCGTCTCGGGTTCGGAGCCTCGACCCTGCTGCAGCAGGAGGGCGTAGCGGAGGATGGCGATGGCGAAGGGGACGATCGAGAGTTCGAACAACACCGCGCCCGGGGGTGACTCGTCGGCTGAGGCGAAGGCCCACAGGCAATAGGTGATGAGCACACCGGCCGAGAAGACCGCCCGGAGATAGGTGAGGAACTCGGCGGAGTAGGAAGCGAACACCGGGCGGAGACGGGCGGCATCGCTACCGAGTTCAATGAGCTCGCCGGCCCGCTTGCCCGCCACCATGAACAGGGCGCCGAAACTGGTGACGATGAAGAACCATTCCGAGATGGGCAGGTCGGTGGCCGTGGCCCCCCCGATGGCGCGGAGCACGAAGCCCGCCGCCACCGACACGATGTCGAGGACGGGTTGTCGCTTGAGCCACAGCGAGTAGAGCGTGGTGTTGACGAGGTAGGCGACGATCGTCAGTCCGAAGTCGCGACGCAGGGCGAACGCCCCCGTCACCGAGGCCACGAGGAGGACGACGGCGAGCACCCAGGCCAGACGCACGGGGACGACTCCGGCAGCGATGGGTCGGTTCCGCTTCGTCGGGTGATTCCGATCGGATTCCACGTCGAGCGCGTCGTTGACGAGATAGGTGGCGCTCGAGGCAGCGCAGAAACACACGAAGGCGAGCAATGAGCGGACGACGTACTCGCTCGAGTCGAAGATGCCGGCCGCCACCGGAGCGGCGAACACGAGGACGTTCTTGATCCACTGTCGCGGACGCAGGGCGCGAATGATTCCCATCGGCAACGAGGTGCTGGCGGTGGTCGACGCGTTCATCGATCGATCATCAACCGGTGGGGAGTCGGCGCCACAACGGACGTGGGAGGTGACGGAGCAGCCCGAACACGTAGCGCAGGATCGGCGGCGCCCAAATGACGTCATGGGCGCGCTGCAACCCATCGATCACCGTTCCGGCGATCACCTCGGGGGTCGTGGCGAACGGCGCGGGCTTCATGCCCTCGGTCATGCGGGTGTGGACGAACCCGGGTCGAACCACCACGCAGCGCACACCGGTGCCGACCAGCGCATCACCCAGTCCGAGTGCGAATGCGTCCATGCCCGACTTGGTCGAGCCGTACACGAAGTTGTCGGCCCGGGTGCGCACACCGGCCACCGAGCCGATGACCAGGATCGTTCCGTGACCCTGACGTCGGAGCCGGGCGGCCGCTGCCAGCCCCGTCGACACGGCACCGACGTAGTTGGTCCGGGCGGCATCGGCGGCGGCCACCGGATCGGCATCGAAGGTGGCCTGGTCGCCGAGCACGCCGAAGGCGAGGATCACCATGTCGATGTCGCCCAGCGTCTGCGCGGCGCGTTC
>JBJTGD010000089.1:0-2766 GCA_046093735.1 Acidimicrobiia bacterium
GCCCCCTCGAGTAATTCCTGACTTTTCCGATCGGGGCCCAGTCGGTCGGCGGTCGGCAGGTGCCGGAACGGGCGGCACCGTCGGCGAAGGCCGCTCGCAGGCAGGCCCGGATGGCCGATTGTCCGAGTTGGTTGGGGTGCACGCCCTCGGTGATGTCATAGGGCGAGCCGGGGATCCTGGAGGAGAGTCGGATCATGTCCACCCGCTCGCCGAAGGCGCGCAGTTCGGCGTCGTCGGCCGTCTCCTCCACGAGTCGGGTGCCCTGCTCGCACAGTCGGCGACCCTCGAACAGTCCGCCCATCTCCACCACGGCCACCGACTTGCCGGTATCGGCCGAGGCCTGCCGGGCCGCCGCGGTCACCGTGGCGTTGAGCGTGGACATCCATCCGCTCAACCAGTCGAGATCGGCGTCGTAGAACGGACATCCCCCGGTGACCTGACGCTCGAAGCCCGACTGGCCATAGCGCATCGCTGACGACGGTGGAAGGGGAGACGGATAGGTGTGGGTCACCAGCGCCCAGGCATCGTCGGCGTACCCGGCGGCGCGCAGAGTGGACACGATCCCGGCCAGCGATCCGGCGATCGCTCCTCGTACGCGGTCGACCGATTCGGGCGCGATGGTCGAGCGGATGGCCGTGTCGTCGCTGCAGCGGTCCGAGAGCACGGCGAGGCTGGTGAGGAATCCGGTCGCGCACTCGGTCATCACCGGACCGAAGCGGAAGTCGTTGGCGCCGATGGAGACCGCGACCAGACGGACGGTGTCGCGTCGGGCGATGTCGGCCAGCAGGTCGAGTTGGCCTCCGGCGTCGATGCCCGGCTTGTAGCGACCGGTCTCGTCCACGCGCGAGAACGTCGTGGCATTGGAGCAGGCCACGTTGATCGACGTCCACCGTCCGCCGAGATGGATCGCCGCCGAACGTGAACGGAAGCACTGTTCGCCCGGGAATTCGAGGCCGAAGTTGTCGTAGGCGTCGGCACCGGTGTCGGCTCGGCCGTAGGCGACGAGATCGGGCGGGAGGTTGGTCAAGCCGTTGGTGTTGCCGCGCCACCGTCCGGCGGTGCCGGCGATGTACGAGTCGCCCATGCTCACCACGACCTCGGTCTCCGAGCCACTGGCCGAGCGGGCGTCGGAGGCGGGGTCGGCACCACCGCAGGCCGCCACACCCACCGCGAGCGCGACACCGAGGACCACGCTGACAGTCCGGAGCGAGGCACGCGCCGTCGAGCGGTTCACGTGAAGGGTCGCAGTGAGGAGAGGGGATTGACCATAGGCACCAGCCGAGTCTCGAATGGAAGTGCGACGTCCGGGACCAACCTAGTCTCGGCCGGTGCTCGGGGTTGCCCGTCGACCGGTGATGGGGTGGTTGGCGCCGATCGGGGCGAGCGCAGTGGTGCTCGTGTTCGCGCTGGTGCGGGGGGCCAAGGACTCGTTGTGGATGGACGAGGCGTTCAGCGTCGCTGCTGCGCAACGGCCCCTCCGGTCCCTCGTCGAGTTCGTCCTCACCCGCGAACCGAACATGGGCCCCTATTACCTGACCTTGTGGGGGTGGATCCGGATCGACGACGGGGACCTGTGGGTCCGGTTCCTCTCGGCACTGTGCACCGTGGCGGCCATGTGGGCCGTCTGGCTCTTCGTGCAGCGGAGGTCCGGGTCGGGGCCGGCTGGTCTGGCGGTGGTGGTGTTCGCCATGACCCCGTTCATGTTGGCCTGGAGCATGCAGGCGCGTGGCTACACGATGGCCATGGCGTTCGCGGCGTGGTCACTGGTGTTCGCCGACCGGATCCGCACCGGGGATGGTCGGTGGTCGGCGCTGCTGTTCGGTGTGATGGTCGGTCTGGGCGTCGCCTCGCAGTTCGCGACCGTCTTCGTCTTCGTCGGTGTGGTCGTTGCGCTCGTTGGGCTCGCACCGACGCGCGCCACCCTTCGATCCTTGGTGATGTCTGCTCTGGCGGCGACGGTGGTCTTCATCCCGTTCTCGATCGCGGCGATCCTCAAGCCCGACCACGCCAGTTGGGTTCCCGACCTGACGATCAAGAGGTTCCTCGAGGAGATCGACAAGACCGCGAGCGGGCTCGGGTGGGTGGCGGTGCTCGGGTCGGGCGTGGTCTGTCTTGTCGTGGCGTCGGTCCGCACGGTTCGGGTCCGGCCCTATCTCATGCCCCTCGTCGGTGCTGTCACCGGAGTCGTCGGACTGGTGCTCTTCTCGGTGCTGGTGCGACCGCTGCTCGTCGATCGCTACCTCATCGGTTGTCTTCCACTGCTCGTCGTTGCCGCGGCCGGCGGATGGACTGTGTTGTGGTCACGGTGGAGAGTGACGGTGGTCGTGGCCGTCGTCGGTCTTCTGGCGATGAACCTCGTCACGTCGATCGATCGCACCAGACCCGAGCGTGAGGACTTTCGGGCGGCGACGGCCCGCATCGTCGAGAACGCAGTACCCGGCGATGCGATCATCGCCCTTCCGTCGTATGCAGCGGTCGGCGTGGAGCGCTACCTGCCCGACGGGACATCGGCTGACCGACTCGTGGCCTCGACCGACGAGGCCGATTCGTGGGTGATCGTCGATGCTGCCGGTACCGCAGTGCGTCCTCGGCGTCTCTGGATCGTCGTTCGGGGGGCAGATCCGTCGCCACCGCTTCGGACCTGGATCAGATCGAACTACCCGGTGCTCCTCGACGAGGGACCGGAGGGGCCGTTGCGCAGCAGCGACGCTGAACGCCTCGTCCATCCACATCGAGTCCTTGGCCCCCCACATAAGCGCGAACACG
>JBJTGD010000090.1:0-3697 GCA_046093735.1 Acidimicrobiia bacterium
CGAGTCCGGCGGCCGTTGCGTCCCACGTGTGATGGGCCACGCGGCGTCGACCGGCTTCGACGAGCGCGGCGACACGGGTCGGATCCTCGAGTACGGCGACGATGGCGTCGGCCAGTGAACGGACGTCGTCGGGTTCGCACCACGACGCCGCATCGTCGCCGTACTCGAGGATCCGACCCGTGTCGCCGCGCTCGTCGAAGCCGGTCGACGCCGCGTGGCCCATCACACGTGGGACGCAACGGCCGCCGGACTCGTTTCTCTCTTCGAGAAGGCGGCGGACGAGCGATGAGCACCACTGCCGTAGAGTCCGACACCCGACGGGCCCACCAACGGTTCATCGACAGGATCGACATCCGATCCGGGATCGAGGTCAGCGCATGAGAGCACTGGTGACGGGGGCGAGAGGATTCGTCGGCCGACACCTGTGCGCGCACCTGACCGAGAGCGGTGACGACGTGCTCGGCATCGACCTGCCCGACGGTCCCGATCTTCTCGATCCCGCCGCTCTGCGGCAGTTGCTGTCCGACGAGCGGCCGGATGTCGTGTTCCACCTCGGAGGTTGGAGCGACGTCGGCGCATCGTGGGACAACCCGTACGACTGCTTCCGGGTCAATGCCGAGGGGACGTTCAATCTGCTCGAGGCCTGTCGGTCCACGTCCCGGCCCCGCGTACTGGTCGTGTCCAGCGCCGATGTCTACGGGAAGGTCGAACCCGGTGAACTCCCACTCACCGAATCCTCCCCCTATCGGCCCGTCACTCCCTACGCCGCCAGCAAGATCGCCGCAGACGAACTCGCGCACCAGGTATGGCTGGGCCACGGGCTGGAGACGATCCGGGTCCGGGCCTTCAACCATCTCGGACCGGGCCAGACGTCGAGATTCGTGGCACCGGCCATCGCCGAGCGGATCGCCCTCAACGAACGCGATGGCGGCACCGAGGTGGCGGTGGGCAATCTCACGCCTCGTCGCGACATCACCGATGTGCGCGATGTCGTGCGCGCCTACCGGATGCTCATGACCGATGGTCGACCGGGCGAGGCCTACAACGTGTGCACGGGCGTCGACCTCTCGATGGAGGATCTGGCCCAGCGACTCGTCGGCCTCGCCTCCACCCCCATGTCGTTGCGACCCGATCCGGATCTCCAGCGACCGGTGGAGACACCGGTGCTGCGGGGCGACAACTCGAAGGTGCACGCCCACACCGGGTGGGCACCGAGCATCCCGATCGATCGCACGCTGTCCGACGTGCTCGCCGAGCAACGGCAGCGGGTGGCCGGATCCGACCGGGCGTGAACCATCGGGGGCCGCAATGGCCCCCGCCTAGACTCCGACGGTCGACCGAGCGCGAGGATCCAGATGTCGAAGCGTGCACTGATCACGGGAATCACCGGGCAGGATGGCTCGTACCTCGCCGAACTGCTGCTGACCAAGGGGTACCACGTCACGGGAATGGTCCGACGCAGTTCCACGGTCAACTTCGAGCGCATCGGTCACCTGCAGGACGACATCGAACTGGTGTCGGGCGACCTGCTCGACGAGGCCTCGATGATCCAGTTGCTCAGGACCCACCGTCCCAATGAGGTGTACAACCTTGCGGCCCAGTCGTTCGTCCAGACGTCGTTCGGACAACCCGTGCTCACGGGCGAGACCACCGCACTGGGGGTCACCCGACTGCTCGACGCCATCCGCTTGGCCGCCGACGAGGTGCGCTTCTACCAAGCCAGTTCCTCGGAGATGTTCGGCAAGGTCGTCGAGGTCCCCCAGCGCGAGAGCACCCCGTTCCACCCCCGGAGCCCCTACGGCGTGGCCAAATTGTACGGACACTGGATCACGGTGAACTACCGCGAGAGCTACGACATGCACGCCAGTTCCGGGATCCTGTTCAACCACGAGAGTCCGCGTCGAGGACTGGAGTTCGTCACCCGCAAGATCACCAACGGTGTCGCCCGCATCAAGTTGGGCATCGACCGCGAACTGCGACTCGGCAACCTCGACGCGCAACGCGACTGGGGATTCGCCGGCGACTACGTCGAAGGCATGTGGAGGATGCTCCAGCAGGAGCAGCCCGGCGACTATGTGCTCTCGATGAACGAGACGCACACCGTGCGCGAGTTCTGCGAGATCGCGTTCTCCCACGCCGATCTGGACTGGAGCGAATTCGTCGTCATCGACGAGCGATTCTTCCGCCCGGCCGAGGTCGATCTGCTGGTCGGCGACTCGGAGCGCGCCCGCACCGAACTCGGGTGGGAGCCGCGGACCTCATTCCAGGAACTCGTTCGGATGATGGTCGATGCCGACCTCGACGTCGTGGCCCGACAACAGCGGGATCACGCCTGAGATGATCACCGTCATCGCCGGGGGCGTCGGCGCCGCCCGGCTGCTGCGGGCGTTGTCATCGGTCGCCGATCCTGCCGACATCTCGGCCATCGTGAACGTGGGTGACGATCTCGAGCTCGGCGGCCTCCACATCTCCCCCGATCTCGACACGGTCACCTACACCCTCGCCGGCGCCATCGATCCGGAACGCGGTTGGGGACTGATCGACGAGTCGTGGCGAGCGATGGAGGCACTGGATCGCTTCGGCGGTCCGACCTGGTTCAGTCTCGGCGACCGCGATCTCGGCACGCACCTGTACCGGACCCAGCGCATGAAAGAGGGAGCTGCGCTGTCCACCGTGACCGCAGAGATCGCATCGGCGTGGGGACTGCGTCACCACCTCATGCCGGTCACCGATGATCACCTGCGCACGATGGTCACCATCGTCGACGAGGGCGAGATCCCGTTCCAGGAGTACTTCGTCGGCCGCCAGCACTCGGTGCCGGTCGCGGCCGTGCGCTTCGACGGCGCCGAAGGAGCGAGCCCCGCACCGGGAGTGGTGGAGTCCATCGCGTCAGCCGACCTCGTGGTCATCGCCCCGTCCAACCCGATCGTGTCGATCGCTCCGGTGCTGGCCGTCCCCGGTGTGCGTGATGCGATCGCTGCCCGCCGCCCCGACGTGGTGGCCGTGTCCCCCATCGTGGGCGGCGCCGCGCTGAAGGGTCCCGCTGACCGGATGCTGCGCGAGCTGGGGCACGACGCCTCGGCGCTCGGGGTGGCGCGTCTCCTCGTCGACCTCGTCGGAACGTTCGTCATCGACACCGTCGATGACGCGTTGGCCGCCGACGTCGAATCACTGGGCCTGCGCTGCGTCGTGACCGACACGATCATGCGGGACCCGGCGGTGTCGACGGCCCTGGCCGCCACGATCATGGGGGCCGTGCTTCGATGAGTCGGCTCGAGATCTTCGGCATCGCCGGCATCGGTGAAATCGGCGCCGGCGACGACCTGGCCGGCATCATCGCCGAGGTGGCCGCTGCCGATCCGGCGACGACGTTGCGCAACGGCGATGTCGTCGTCGTCACGCAGAAGATCGTGTCGAAGGCCGAGGATCGGCTCGTGGCCATCGATCCCGACGATCCCCTCTCCCACAAGCCCTTGGTGGAACGTGAGTCGGTGCGCATCCTTCGTCGTCGGGGCGAGCTCATCATCAGCGAGACCACTCACGGCTTCGTGTGCGCCAATGCCGGCATCGACCTGTCCAACGTCGAGCGGGGCTGGGCGGCGCTGTTGCCCATCGATCCCGACCGGTCGGCTCGCCGCATCCGCAACGGGTTGCGTCATCGCATCGGCGTCGACGTGGCCGTGATCGTGTCGGACAC
>JBJTGD010000091.1:0-4486 GCA_046093735.1 Acidimicrobiia bacterium
TCCCTCCAGCGGCCGGCACCGTGAGGTTGAAGCCGTGTTCCGAGCCGTACCCCACGAAGAACGCGCCCACATCGGATCGCACCACGTTGGCCGCGGCGGCGCCGGCGAACCGACCGTCGACATAGACGTGCACCGGGATCGACGCCGCCGAGTCGAGATCGAAGGTCCAGCCCGACACCATCACCGAGGACGGGCCGCCCCGCGCCATGTCGAACGACCCGAAGGGCGAACCGGTCGGCACCGCCACGGCGCGGCACCCCACCAGCACATTGCCGCCCGGTGCAACGACATCGATGGCGTAGACGCACACCGAACGCGTTCCTCCGGCGGCCGGCACCGTGAGGTTGAAACCGTGGGCCGGCCCGTAGGCCGGGAAGATCGCGGCCACATCGCCGCGCAACGCATCAGCCGACGCTGCGCCGGCGAACCGACCGTCGACATAGACGTGCACCGGGATCGACGCCGCCGAGTCGGGATCGAACGTCCAACCCGACACCATCACCGAGGACGGGCCGCCCCGCGCCACGTCGAGAGATCCCAACGGCGATCCTAGACCGAAGCCGAGATCGGCCTCGGGCGATGCCGGCGACGCCGCGCTGCTCCCGGTCGATGTACTGACCGACACCGTGAAGGTGGTGCGGCCGGGCCCGGCCCCCGACACCACACAACTCGTCACCGGCGCGCTGACCGTGCAGGTCTGCCCGGTGGATGCGGTGACCGTGTAGGAGGAGATGGTGCCGGTGCCGGCGTAGGCCGGAGGTGACCACGTCACCGAAGCGGTACGCGGTGCCACCGGCGTGGCTGCGGGCGCGCTCGGCGCGCACGGTGTGGAGCGACGAGCGACGAGCCCCAGCGCGACGTCGAGTCGCAACGACGGAACGGAGTAGGTGGCAGCTCGCACGCAGTCCCTCGTGTTCCCCACCCACTGCAGACGATTCCGCGCCTCGCTGGCCGAGAGCCCCTCGGCGCGCAGGACGGCGAGCGTGCCCGTCACCACCGGAGTGGCCATCGAGGTGCCGCTCTTGAACCGCAGATCATCCCCGTTCGCCGGCGAACACGAACTACCCGAGGCGCCACTCGGCACCGACGAACAGATGGCCACACCGGGGGCGAACACGTCGACCTGCGGACCGTTGTTGGTGAACGACGCCGGTTGGCCCGTCGTATCGTCGAGCGCGCCGACGGCGATGACACCCGGGATACAGGCCGGTGACGAAACCCCTCGGGAGAAACTGTCGTTGCCAGCGGCAGCCACGGTCGACACGCCGACGGCGGCGAGACGATCGATGACCGGACGCAACGGATCATCCGGACACTCACCGGTGTTGAGCGTGCGGTCACCGAGACTGAGGTTGACCGCCACCAGATCGGGGAAGATGCCACCACCGCCCTCGACGACCGGTGTCCGACCGTGGAGCAGCCACTCCATGGCCCTGATGAGGTCCCCGTCCGTCACCAGGAGTCGGTCCCCCGACGAGATGGTCGAGAAGCCGAAGACGTTGACGGCGACGAGATTCGTCGAGGGAGCGATCCCCGAGACCGGGTTCCCGCTCGTGCCCGTCCCGCCCACGGCGATGCCCGCCACATGGGTGCCGTGGTCGCAGAGCAGGACAGCCACCAGACATGGCGCCGCCGAGCCGGCGACCGGCGCCGAGGTCGTCGACATCGACACCCCACCGGGGCACGGCGAGACCACGTTGCTCCGAGGGGCCACGAAACACCCTTCCCAGATCGTCTTCGTCCGGGCGCTCAGGAACGGGTGGGTGGCCATGACACCGGTGTCGAGCACCGCCACCGTGACCCCGGCACCGCGGTCCCCCGCGGCCCACGCGGTGTTGGCCCCGATCGAGGTGGTCGCCGCAATCGAGGCCGGGCCCGTCCCGTCGTCGATGGCTGCCGGCTGGAAGGTCCGCATGGCCCGCACCGAGGTGACCGACCCGACGGTGGCCAGTGCGTCGAGTGCATCCCGGTCGACGGTCATGGGAATCGTCGGCACCGACAATCCCTCGGCGACGTCCGAAGAGCTGCCGGGCGGCAACGCGGCGAGCACACGATCGAGGGTGGCGCGCACCTGGGCAGTGCGCTGCGCCAACGAACCCGAAGGGGTCACGTCGAGGTGCAGGATCACCGGCGCGGATCCGGTGGCGTCGGCGGTGGCGTAGGCCTCGGGTTCGATGACCGGCGGCGACGACGGGTCGAGGGAGGCGGGTGCCGAGGTCGTCGGTGCAGGCGGCGCCGACGATGCCGACGATGCCGATGAGGTCGATGACGCGTCGACCGGATCGGGTCCGGCCTGCGGCACCGACGAAGGGGTGAACAGACGGACGGTCGTCACCCCGACCGCGATCACCGCGACGAGTGCGGCCAGCGATCGGGTTCGTCGTCGTGTCATCAGGACCCCGGGTCGGGACGGGAATGGCGGAACGGTGACCGTTGCCCCGCCCGGCGATGTTACGAGCCAACGATCCGGAGGGGTCGTCGGCCGTCGACCTCAGTCCTCGTGCAGGGCCGCCATGACGAACTTCATGTGACTGCCGAAGCGGGCGCCCTCGAACTCCCACTTCTCGGCGGCGGTGTCGTGGACCACCTCGAAGGTGCGCACCGAGAAGCGCGAACGGATGTTGATCTCCACCTCCTCGCGGGGCAGGGCGAAGAGCAGCTCGCCCGCTCGGCGATGGAGTCCGTCGTGACCGACCGTCCACGCGTAGATGTTGGTGGCAGACACGGCGACCAGCGACACATGCGGCACCCGATGGGTGAAGGTGCCCTCCGGCGCCTCACTGGCGAACCCTCCGCTGTCGCGTCCCTTCTTGAACCCGATCATCGTCCCAGCGATCCCGAGGGCGGCGCCGGCCACCCCGCCGCCGACCATGTCACTGGCCATGTCACCGGCCTCCATCCCGGCCATGGCCCCGCCCGAGGTCCCTCGCGGCTCCATCCATGCCGCGGCGAGCACCGTGTCGGCCTCACCGACAGCCTGCTGGGCGATGGCGACGAGATCCTGTTCACTCATGGGCGCTCCCGCGGTGTCGGTGACGAGCGCGTATCCTCGCACACTCAGTCGTGGATCCCCTCGAGCACCCATCGTCGTCCCTCGACGTGCACCAGCACGGCCCGGTGGTCGGCCAGCACCAGTTGCAGTCGGGCCCGCCGTCGTCGTTCGAGCGGCGCCCACCACCGTTCGTCGAACACCCACGGTCCGGCCCACGCCTCGATGGCCACGGACCGACCAGCACGAATCAGGCGGGCCGGCGGCGACGAGAGTTCACCCCGACCGCCCACCACCACCGATGCACCCTGCGCATCGAGGACCTCGACCGGCTCGGCCATCCCCAGCACGGGTGCCGGCGGAGGCACCCGCCCCGGCCACGGTGCGGCATCGGGAGCCCGGGGCACGCGATCCACCCCGGAGAACGGCACCCGCACCACACGTTCGGCCGGTCCCCGACCGCCACGATGTTCGGGGACGGTCACCGCTCCCGGTCCCACCATCGCCTGGACACGGGTCAGGGCGCGGGCGGCCCGGGCGTCGGCATCGACGACACCACCCCAGAACCCCTCCTGTCGCCCCACGGCGGGACCGAACTCGTCGGGGATCAGCACCACTCGCTCGACCCCTCCGGTGGGTCGCACCCCGACCGGGGCCGAGGTCCAGCCATCGAGCTGCCACCGGACCCGGTCGACGATCTCGGCCGGACGCAGCGCCCCGTCGTTCCGCCACACCCGTTCGAGTCGCTCCCCGGTCTCGGTGTCGAGGACGATCGAGATCCGGGTGCAGGCCAGGGAGTCATCGGCCAGACCTCGCTCGAATCGCTCGGCGAGACCGCGCACGGCGAAGGCCACGGCGTCGGCGCGCTCGGCTGGTGGATCGAGGACGAGCTCGACCTCGTAGGTGTCCGGCGGGGACACCGGTTGCGGCGGTCGCGGGTCGAGTCCCCGGGCCCGTCGATGGGCGATGCGCCCCTCCTCGCCGAACCGCCCCATGACGTCGTCGGGGTCGAGAGCGGCGAACGCCCCGAGATCGACCAGCCCCAGTCGACGCAGCACATCGGTCAGTGCCCGGTCGCCGAGCACCGACACCGGCAAGGACGCGAGGAACGCGGCCGAGCCACCGGACACCACCACACAGGTGCGATCGGGACGTCCCACGGCCGCCGACGCCGCCCGCTCGGCGGTGAACACACCATCGGCTACACCCACACCCACGGCATCGGCCCATCCCTCCGATCCCAGGGCGGCCGACAGTTCATCGGCCACCAGACGAGCCAGCGCGTCGTCACCCCCGAACAACCGTGACGCGCCACGAACGGGGAAGGCGAGTCGTCCGGGTGCGGACAACTCGACCCGAGGAGTGAAGCGGTCGACCAACGCGACGATCGATGCGAACACACGCGACTCGCGCTCGGGATCCGGATCGAGCACGACCAGATCAGGACACCGCCGTTGCGCGTCGCGTCGACGCTGGCCGCGCTGCACGCCCTCGGCG
>JBJTGD010000092.1:0-3617 GCA_046093735.1 Acidimicrobiia bacterium
GGTCGTGGTCATCGGTCTGTTCGGTCTGGGATTCGGTGTGCGCACCGTGTTGGACCCCTCCGAGTCGACGACCATTGTGCGCGAACGCGCGGCGGCGACCCCGGCGTCCACCCCGGTGACGGTCGATCCCGGAACCGAACCGGTGGCCTACGCCGCCGCGGTCCTCGGACAGTCGGTGGTGCAGATCGAGACCGGCGGCGGTCTGGGATCCGGTGTGGTGTACGCCGACGGGATGATCATCACCAATGCCCACGTGGTGGGTACGGCCAAGACCGTCACCGTGCGTGACTCCAAGGGCACGGCGGTCAAGGGTCAGGTGCTCGGCACCGACTCCGGAGCCGATGTGGCCGTCGTGCAGGTGAGCGGTCTGCGCGCACCGGCGGCCAAATTGGCGTCCGACAAGCCCAAGGTCGGTCAGTTGGCCGTGGCCATCGGGAGCCCCTACGGACTCACCCAGACGGTCACTTCCGGCATCGTCTCGGCCGTCAACCGACCGGTGCCCAACAACAGCGTGGTGATCGGCATGATCCAGACCGATGCCTCCATCAACCCGGGCAACTCCGGTGGCGCTCTGGCCAATCGCACCGGCGAGGTGATGGGCATCAACTCGTCGATCTACTCGCAGACCGGCGAGAACACCGGCATCGGCTTCGCCATCCCCATCGCCACGGCCAAGCGCATCGCCGACCAGTTGGCCGAGGGCAAGACCGTGGCCCGGGCCGGACTCGGACTGAGCGGCCCCAGCGCCACGCCCAACGGTGACGCCGGCGCCTATGTGCAGAGCGTGACCAGCGGTGGCGCGGCCGACAAGGCCGGTATCCGATCGGGCGACATCATCGTCGCCGTCGACGGCGTACCCGTGGCCTCGTTCGACGAACTGCGCGGCCTGACCAGCGGCTACGCCCCCGGCGACCGGGTGCAGGTGGAGGTCAATCGCGAGGGTCGTCTCCTCGACATGGAGGTCACACTCGGCTCACTGCGGTGAGCGATAGCCGCCCTTCTCCGAGATCTGCCGACGGCCGCCTGCGGGCGGCCGTCGCGCGTCCGCTCATCGGCTTCGCGGCCCGCCGGTAGGCTCGCCCGTCCATGACCACGCTGCTCATCGTCCTCGCCGTCATCGTCGTGCTCGGTCTCGGAGCAGGGTTCGCGGTGCGCAACCGACGCAGTGTCATCGAACCGCCCTCGACCCGTCGGGCGCCGTTCGTCGACTCCGAACCCGAACCCGACGCCGCCATGGTGGCGCACGACGAGGAGGTCCGGGCCGAGATCGAGGCCGAACTCCTGGAGCGCGCCGCAGCGCCTGCGCCCACCCCCGCGCCTGCGCCAGACGTGGCGGTGGATGCCCGGCCCGACTCCGTCGTCGAACGACCGCGACTGCGCGACCGTCTGGGCAAGGCCCGGGCCGCGCTGTCCGGCGCCATGGGGTCGCTGGCCGGTCGCTCCCGGCTCGACGACGAGGCGTGGGACGGTCTCGAGGAGGCGCTGATCCTCGCCGATGTCGGCGTGGCCTCGACCCAGGAGTTGCTCGAGTCGTTGCGCAGTCGAGTGCGGTCCGAGGGGATCGACGACGGCGACGCACTGGTCGAAGCCCTCAAGGGTGAACTGCGCGCCCGACTGTCGGGGTTCGACCGCGACCTGCGGCTGACCGACGACGGCCCGACGGTGTGGTTGTTCGTCGGAGTGAACGGGGTGGGCAAGACCACCACCATCGGCAAGTTGGCTGCGCAACAGACCGCCGAGGGACGTCGCGTGCTGCTGGCCGCCGGCGACACGTTCCGGGCCGCCGCCGCCGAACAGTTGGGGATGTGGGCCGACCGATCGGGCGCCGAGATCGTGCGCGGGGCCGAGGGGTCCGACCCCAGCGCCGTGATCCACGACGCCGTGGCTGCCGCCGGCGCGCGAGGTGTCGACGTGGTGCTGGCCGACACCGCCGGTCGACTGCACACCAAGGTCAACCTGATGGAGGAACTGGGCAAGGTGCGACGGGTGGCCGACCGCGGTGACGGGACGGTCACCGAGGTCCTGCTCGTCATCGATGCCACCACCGGTCAGAACGGTCTCGTCCAGGCCCGCCAGTTCTCCGAGGCCGTCGACGTCACCGGCGTGGTGCTCACCAAGCTCGACGGTTCGGCCAAGGGCGGGATCGTCATCGCCATCCATGACCAACTCGGCATTCCGGTCAAGGTCGTCGGCGTGGGCGAGGGCATCGGCGACCTGATGCCCTTCGATGCCGACGAGTACGTGGACGCGTTGTTCGCATGAGTGGGTTCGACCGTTCCGCTCGCCGGTCGAGGAAGGGTGAGGTCTGATGTTCGAGTCACTGTCCGATCGTTTCGACTCCGTCCTCGGTCGTCTGCGCCGCAAGGGCAAGCTCACCGAGGCCGATGTCGACGAGGCCCTGCGCGAGATCCGACTGGCGCTGCTCGAGGCCGACGTCAACTTCAACGTGGTCAAGGACTTCTGCGCCCGCATCCGCGAGCGCGCGCTGGGGGAGGAGGTGTCGAAGGCGCTCAATCCCGGCCAGCAGATGGTCAAGATCGTCAACGACGAACTCACCCGCACCCTCGGTGGCGAGTCGATCCGCATCACCTACTCGTCGAAGCCGCCCACGGTCGTGCTCATGGCCGGCCTGCAGGGATCGGGCAAGACGACGAACTCGGCCAAGTTGGCCAAGTGGTTCAAGAGCCAGGGTCGTCACCCGCTCCTGGTGGGTGCCGACCTGCAGCGACCGGCCGCCGTCGAGCAGTTGCGCACCCTCGGTCGTCAGCTCGAGATCCCCGTCTTCTCCGAGGCGACCGATCCGGTGGCGGTGGCTGCCGCGTCGATCGCCGAGGCCCGGCGCACCGGACGCGACATCGTGATCGTGGACACCGCCGGTCGTCTGGCCATCGATGTGGAGTTGATGAACGAGGTGCGGCGGATCTCCGAGGCGGTGTCGCCCGACTACACGTTCCTCGTCATCGACGCCATGACCGGCCAGGACGCGGTGAACACCGCCGAGGCATTCCATGCCACGCTCGAACTCGACGGGGTGATCCTCACCAAGCTCGATGGTGATGCGCGCGGCGGTGCGGCGCTGTCGGTCAAGGAGGTGGTGGGTCGTCCCATCGCCTTCGCCTCCACCGGTGAGAAGTTGGGCGACTTCGACCTGTTCCACCCCGACCGCCTGGCCGGACGCATCCTCGGCATGGGCGACATGCTCACGCTCATCGAGAAGGCCGAGCAGGTCTACGAGGCCGACCAGGCCGAGGCCGCCGCCGCTCGTCTGCTGGAGGGTCAGTTCACCTTCGAGGACTTCCTCGACCAGATGCAGCAACTCAAGAAGATGGGCCCCCTCTCAGGGGTGCTGGGCATGATGCCGGGCATACCCAAGGAGGTGAAGGACGCGCAGATCGACGATCGGGAGATCGCCCGGGTGGAGGCCATCATCCGCTCGATGACGCCGGCCGAACGGGTCGATCCGGACCTCATCGACCAGTCCCGGCGGGTCCGCATCGCCCGCGGGGCCGGCACCGAACCGTCCCGGGTGGCCGAGCTGGTCAAGCAGTTCAAGGAGATGTCCCGCATGATGAAGCGCATGGGGGGTATGGGCGGCAAGAAGGGCGGCAAGAAGGGCG
>JBJTGD010000093.1:0-3133 GCA_046093735.1 Acidimicrobiia bacterium
CCGAGTACTCGAAGTGAGAGCAGATGACGACGCAAGCTGAGTGGTAGGTGCTTGAAGAGCGGGCCAAGCGGATGGATGAGCGAGATGGGGAGGCGTGGTCTTGTTGGGCCGTTCCGCACGATCATGCGCCGAGCGTATCAGGAGGCAACGTGGCAACTGTTATGGTTCTCATATGAGGGGACGGCTCGTTGTATTGATGGCAATTGTGTGGCTCATTGGCGCAGGCTGCGCAACCACACCGGGGCCCTCCAGTGAAATCCCCTTTGCACCGCGTGCGTGGCCAGAAAGCGACGCTGCGTCATGCGCAGTCGACGATGCTGGGCGTGTGCGGCCCGCGCTGGCGAGAATCGAGTCCACTGACGAAACTACTGTGGTCTTCACCCTGTGCGCTCCCGACCCCGCGTTCATCCAAAAACTCGCCGTCGGCAGCTTCGTGGTGAATGATTCAGGGTGGCTGGCTGATGCGATCGCTAACGACACCCTAGTCACCACGATGAATGGAACGGGTGCATTCAAGTTCTCCGCGTGGGAGCGCGGAGTGCAGATCGTGATGGAGCGAAACGAATCCTACTGGGGTTCACGAGCGCAGGTAAGGCAGCTCGTTCTCCAATGGCAGAGCGAAGCGTCGTCGCGGCTGCTTCAGTTGCAATCGGGGGCGGTTGACGGCATCGACAACGTTGGCACAACAGACGCCGCAATCGTGGAATCGGATCCATCACTACAGCTGATCCCAAGAAGCGGCTTCAATACCTTCTACATCAATTTCAACAATACGGTGCCCCCGTTCGACGATGCTCGAGTACGCACAGCCATTGCACTGGGAATTGATGCATCGCGTATCGTCAACAACTTCTATCCAGATGGATCAGAGGTCGCAACCCATGTGCCCACCTGCCTCATCAGATTCTCTTGCGAAGGTCCGGCATGGCACGCGCGCGACATTGCCCGTGCGAAGCAGCTCTTGGCTGAGGCAGGTTTTCCCAACGGGTTCTCAACGGGCCTCGCACTACGAGAAACTCCGCGCGCATATCTACCCGACCCGATCGGAGTAGCAACGGATATCCAAGCCCAACTCGCCGAGATTGGCGTTGCGGTCTCGCTCGAAGTCAAAGACCCTGGGACATACCTCGATCAGCTCCTTTCCGGGCAACTCGGCGGCATGTCGTTCTCGGCGAGCCTTCCTGATTACCCTGAAGCCTGGAATGCCATCGGTCTCGATTTCGGTCCAGACTCTGGTCCGGAGCACGGCGAACGCTACCCCGCACTTGTTGCAGCGATCGAAGATGCGCGCTATGCCGACGGTGCTTCGGAGCGATCGGCTGCATTCGCCGAGGTCAATCGTCTGCTGAAAGAGCTTGTGCCAGTGATTCCAATCGCGCACGGAGCATCTGCCGTGGCTATTCGTTCCGATGTGCGCGGGTTCGTGGCAAGTCCTGTGGTGATGGAGGACTTCTCGTCGGTCAGCGCAGGCACACGAGATTCTTACGTTTGGCTCCAGGGCGGCGAGCCGGCAGGTCTCTATTGCATGGATGAAGAGGACCGAGACACTGTTCGCACGTGTCGCCAGGTGATGGAGGGGCTCTTCACATACGAGCCAGGCGGCACAGATCCCGTGCCGAGCCTCGCCAGCGGCTGCACGATCTCAGATGACGGGTTGGTCTACACCTGCTCGCTCCGCTCAGATGTGCGTTTCCACAACGGCGCGAAGTTCGACGCGAGCGATGTGCTGGACTCCTTCGCTGCAGCATGGGACTGTGCACATCCACTGCATGTTGGCCGAGGGAACGTTTTCCAGCGCTGGAGCTGGATCATGGGAACACTCAACGAGAATCTCTGCCCGACCCCTCGATAAGCGAAGGCAGGTCCCACGCTCGACCCAATCGGAGATCGGTCTCGTCGTTGTATCTCACCAGTCCACCTGACGAGTAGACCGTGAACTCTCCGAAGTAGAACGTCTCGCCGACGCGATACATGTCCATGCGCACCTGGTCGAACTCGGCACACGCGGCGAAGACCGCCTGACGAAGCGTGTCAATGTCGGGCCCAGAGAGATCGCTGAGCGGAGTTGCAGCGTCAAGCGGCAGCTGGCCCGGATATCCGCTTGGTCGACGCTGGAAGTCGGCATCATACGTTGCCGACCACTTGAATCCATCACTCCGCGTCCCCGTGCAGGCAGAACCAACGATATTCCCATTGTTTGCAAAAATCCTGATGTCGACTGGAACATCTGGACCGTCGCCGATGCGCTCCTCAACAAACACGGCGCGCCTCGCGTGACGGTACCCCCAATGCCCCATGGACTTCACCTCTTCATCGAGCTGCAACCACTGATCGACGAGCGATCTAATGAGATGGTGGGGGATCGGAGCTACCGCAGTGTCTGCGACCAGGTAGCGACCTGAGCTGTGGTTTGGCTTCAGCACGATTCTGGGCGGGAAGAAACGTATGAATCGGATCAGGTCATCGACGTCAGTTCCAACCCAGTATGTCTGAGGAATCTTGAAACGAGCACCGATTCCGAATTCTCGCCATCGCGCACGCACGTGCTCCTTTGACCGAAGTTTGTCACTGGCTAATGCGATCAGCTCGCGTCGGTCATTGATGATCCGCCACTGGATTTTCTCCGTGAACCGCAGCGGGGATCTGAAGTTTCCCCAGCGACGGTGCGTATTGAAATAGAGGAGGTGGCGGCGAAGAGGGAGCGGCAGCAGTTTGAAGATCGGTCCCAGAGGGTGGATGAGCGAAATCGGAAAACGGGGGCGCTTCGGACCGCGTCCGATGATCATCGTTGCGCCAGCGTGCGACGTGCGGTTATTCGCCGATGCTCGCCCAGATGAATCCCATCATCAGGAAGAAGCCGGAGAAGAGTGCGATGAGACCGACGGAGCCGTACGGCGAGTGTGCGGTCTTGTCTTCGAAGCTGCCGAGGACGAGGCCGAAGACAACTGCCCAGCCGACCCAGAGCGCGCCCCAGAGGACCTTGCTGTTCGGGCCGGTGACGAAGCGCTTCACCCATGAGGTTTCGCGCTGCTCCTGGCTCATTGCGGCCTTCTGGAAGATGTAGACGAACCCCCCGCCGATGATCAGGGAGATGAAGAACTCCGCGGGGTGCGTGAACGGAAGCGTGAAGAGT
>JBJTGD010000094.1:0-8321 GCA_046093735.1 Acidimicrobiia bacterium
GTCGACCACCGACTGGGGTAGCAGACCGCGGGCCAGCATGAGCGGCATGGTGGTGGCGCCGAGCATGTCCCACAACGACGAGAAGTCGGGGTGGCCCCGGACGGCGCCCGGTTCGCCGACGGGTTCGGTGATGCGTCGGTAGCGCCACACCCATGACCCGTCGTCGAGTTGCATGGCGTTGTGGAGGATGCCGCGTCGCAACGACGATTCGGTGCGGGTGGGGTTGAACTCGATGGTGCGGGCCAACAGCTCGTCGAAGCTGGGGAACGTCTCGGGTCCGTCGATGAAGGCGGTGATCTGCTGGGCCTTCGGCCCGTCGACGCCGGGGGTCACGTCGACCAGAACGAGACGACGCACGAGATCCGGGGCCAGGTCGGCCAACGCCAGGGTGGTCATGCCGCCCAGCGACATGCCCACCACCATGCGGGCGTCGGGGGCCAGCGCTCGCACCACCACCTCGATGTCGCGGGCGTTGTGACGCACGTCGAGGCTGCCGGAGATCCCGCCGTCGGAATGGCCGTGGCCGGGCAGGTCGATGGCCAGCAGCGGTCGGTCGAGGGCCAGCGCCACGGTGTCCCAGGTGTGGGCGTTCTGGGCTCCACCGTGGAGCAGCACGATCTCGGGCGGGCCCTCACCCCACACCAGCGCGCTCAGTGAGCGCTCACCGTCGACGGCGATGCGCTGGCGACGCACCACCGGCGGACCGTTCCAGGCGATCCCGGCCTCGTCGGCGTTGTCGCGGAAGTAGGCGAACTCGTCGTAGTGCACGCGCTCGACACTCATCGCGTCGCCTCCGGGCGGCGTCGGGCCGAACGCGACAGCGCCCGGTTGGGGATCGAACGGTCGTCCTCGATGACGTCGTCGCCCGGCGCGAACAATGCATCGATGCGCTCGAGCAGATCCCGGTCGAGACGCAGGTCGGCGCACAGCAGCAGGTCGTCGAGTTGCTCCATGGTGCGGGGGCCGATGATCACCGAGGTGACATCGGGATGTTCGAGGGCCCAGGCCGTGGCCAGGTGGGCGAGGGGGAGTCCGGCCTCGTCGGCCAGGCCCTGCAGTGTGACCACGGCCTCCATGCGGGCCCGGTTCTCGGGCGAGTCGACCTCGACCCCCCAGCGGCGACCCATCATGGCCAGGCGCGACTCGGCCGGGATGTCGTTGAGGTCGCGGTAGCGACCCGAGAGCCAACTGCCGCCGAGCGGGCTGTAGGTGATGACGCCCAGTCCGTAGCGCGCCGCAGTGGGCAGCACTGATCGCTCGATGCGCCGCTTGAGGATCGAGTACGAGGCCTGCTCGCAACGGAACCGCACCCCACCCAGACGCTCCGAGGTCCACTGCGCCTCCACCATGCGCTCGGCCGGCCACGACGAATGGCCGGCATAGACGATGGAGCCGTCGGAGGTGAGGTCGGTGAGACCTCCGATCACGTCGGTGAGGTCGACGGTCTCGTCGAAGCGGTGCAGTTGGTAGAGATCGATGCGGTCGGTGCCGAGGCGACGCAGGCTGCCCTCGATCGCCTGACGCATCCACCGACGCGAGTTGCCACGTCGGTTCGGGCCGTCGCCCATCGGGTGGTACATCTTCGTGGCCACCACGAGATCGTCGCGACGACCCGAGATCGCCTTGCCCACGATCAGTTCGCTCTCGCCACCGGAGTAGGCATCGGCGGTGTCGATGAAGTTGATGCCGGCGTCGAGGGCCCGGTGGATGATGCGGATGCACTCGGCGTGGTCGGTGTTGCCCATCGCCCCGAACATCATCGCGCCGAGGCAGTAACGACTGACCGTCACGCCGGTCGTGCCCATGACCTGGAACTGCATGGTTCCCCCTCTCAGGACCACGCCCGACGCACGGCGCCGTTCGGGTCATCGGTGATCGTCACGTCACGACCGAACAGCGCGGTGGCGCGCCGATCACGGTCGTACGTCGGCCAGTCGCGGCCGTCGAGCGATGGTGCGCCGTCACGGGCGAAGGAGGCCCACGCGCGCTGGATGGTGCGGGCCAGTTCGGTGGCCGACGCCGGATCGTCGACGAACCGGTCCCAGCCGTCGACGTCGATGGAGGTGAACGGGAAGGGGATGTCGACGCCGTGGGGTGCGCCCATGTCGGGGGCCGACGCCTCCCAGTCGAAGCGGTACATCCAGGTGGGCGCGTGCTCGGCCCGGGACTCGGCGATGCGGATGGCCGGCAACCACATGGCCATGTCGGTGTTCACCCGTCGCCACACGGCGGGTGGTGCCGTCGTACCGGTGGTGGCATAGGCATCGACGAGGCGGTCGACATCGTGGCCGGTGCGCTGGAGCCGGGCGCGCAGCGCGGCGTCATCGAGCGTGGCCGCCGCCGGGTCGAACATGGCGAACAGGTCCATCTCGTCGCGAGTGGTGCCGATGATCACCGGCACCGGGTTGAGTGCGGTGCGCGACGCGGTGAGCCAGTCGGTGGGCAGCACGTCACCGTCGATGCAGGGATGGAACGGCATCGTCCCCACCGTGGCGAACAGTTCGCCGGCGGCGGTGGCCTGCGCCGCGAGTACTTCTTCGGGCGACAGGCGTCGCAGGGCGTCGAGATCGACGCGCTCGAGTCCGGCGGCGCGGGCGACGGCGTCGGCGACGGCGAGGGCTCGGTCGCGGTCGAGCAGCAGATCGGTGGCTCCGCTCTGCACGATGGCGCTGCGGAACAGGCCGACGGCACGGGGCATCGACAACAGCGACAGCACGCTGCCCCCGCCGGCCGACTCGCCGAACACGGTGACCCGGTTCGGGTCACCACCGAAGGTGGCGATCGAGTGGCGCACCCATTCGAGGGCGGCGACCTGGTCGAGTAGTCCCACGTTGGCGGTGGCGTCCGGATCGTCGATCAACAGGAACCCGAACGCGCCGAGTCGGTAGTTGAGCGACACGACCACCGCACCGGTCGCCGCCGCCAGACGCGAGCCGTCGTACACGGACAGGCTCGACGAGCCGATGGAGAAGGCGCCCCCGTGGATCCACACCAACACCGGGGCCGAGCCGTCGACCGAGGGCGTCCACACATTGACGCTGAGGTGGTCGTCGCCCTGATGGGCCGAGCCCATGCCGGGCACCAGTCCGTCGAGGGGACCGCCCACCGGCTGCCAGGCCGCCGGCGAGTACGAGGTGGCGTCACGAACGCCCGACCACGGTGAGGCCGGTGCTGGTGGGGCCCAGCGCCGAGACCCGTTGGGGGGAGCGGCGTAGGGGATGCCGAGGAAGGAGGCGACCGAGCCGTCGACCGAGCCGTCGACCGAGCCGTCGACCGAGCCCTGCACCGTGCCCTGCACCTCGCCGCCGGGTGTGGAGACGACGAGGGAGGAGCCGACAGCGGTCATGGCCGACAGTCGACCACATCGGTGGGAACGGCGCCCGTTCGATGGCCGTACCATGGGGCACCGGTCGGGGGGCCGGTGCGACGGGTCGGACCCGCGTCGAGGACGGATCGGAAGGGGAACCGGTGACGATCGGAGCCGACGACGAGACGGGACTGCGCGAGGTCGACGTCCCCGCGCACCTCGAGTTGTCCAAGGGTGGTGCCGAGGTGTGGTCACCGTCGATCACCCCGCCCATCGGGGTCGAACTCAACGATCGACAGAAGTTGGCCTGCGCCTTCCGCATCCTGTGTCGAGAGGGCTTCAGCGAGAACATCGCCGGTCACATCACCTGGACCGATCGCGACGACGGTTCGATGCTCGTCAACCCGTGGGGTCTGTGGTGGGACGAGGTGTCGGCCTCGGATGTGTGTCGAGTCGACGGTGAAGGGCGCGTGCTCGAGGGCCGCTGGGACGTCACGCCCGCCGTGCGGATCCACACCGAACTCCATCGTCGACGGGCCGATGCCCGCGTGGTGGTCCACAACCACCCGTACCACGTGGTGCTGCTGGCGGCGATGGGGTTGGTTCCCGAGTTCCTGCACCAGCAGTCTTCGATGTACGACGGAGAACTGGGCTTCGTGAGCGAGTACGCCGGTGAGATCGACTCGGCCGAACTGGGCGCGGATCTGGCCGACCGGATCGGCGACGCCACCGTGGTCATCCTCGCCAATCACGGCGCCATCGTCACCGCGCCCACCATCGAGGAGGCCACCTACAAGGCGGCCACTCTCGACCGACAGTGTCGTCTCATGGTCGACGTGGTGACCGCCGGTCGACCGGCCACTGTCGTGCCCGCCTCGTTGCGACCGGCGATGTAGGCCTCGTTGCTCGAACGCGGCACCGATGTGTACTGGGCCGGAGCGGTGCGCCAGCTCCTGCGTGACGAGCCCGACGTCCTGGACTGAGGAGGGACCCATGGCCATCAACCTCGACGATCTCGCCGCCAACGGCAGCTTCACCACCGGCGGCAAGTCCGTGACCGGCTCGGTGACGTTCCTGCCCGAGCCCGAGCGGCGACCGCGTCAGTACACGATCATCTCGGCCGACGATCACATCGTCGAACCGCCCGACACGTTCACCGGTCGGCTCCCGGCCAAGTTCGCCGATCGCGCGCCGCGCATCGTCGAGACCGACGACGGTGCCCAGACCTGGGTGTACGACGGTCTCGACATCCCCAACGTCGGGTTCAACGCCGTCGTCGGCCGCCCGGTGTCGGAGTACTCGTTCGAACCGGCCCGGTTCGACGAGATGCGGCGCGGCGCATGGGACATCGACGCCCGGGTGGCCGACATGGACCTCAACGGCGTGTGGGCCTCGGTGAACTTCCCGTCGTTCCTCCCCGGGTTCTGCGGACAGCGGCTGCAGCAGACCACCACCGACACCGAACTGGCATTGGCCACGGTGCGGGCGTGGAACGACTGGCACATCGAGGCGTGGGCCGGCGCCCATCCCGCGCGGATCATCCCCTGCCAGATCCCGTGGCTCCTCGATCCGGCGCTCGCCGCCGACGAGATCCGGCGCAATGCCGAGCGGGGTTTTCGGGCCGTGACGTTCACCGAGGCGCCTCACATGCTCGGGCTGCCCTCGTTGCACACCGGTCACTGGGATCCGTTCATGGAGGCATGTGCCGAGACCGGCACCGTCATCAACCTGCACATCGGTTCGTCGGGCACGTCCCCGGCCACCGCCCCCGACGCGCCACCCGACACCGTCGGCGTGCTGTTCTTCGGCTACGCCATGTTCGCGGCGGTGGACTGGCTGTATTCGATGTATCCGGTGAAGTACCCCGACCTCCGGTTCTGTCTCTCGGAGGGTGGCATCGGCTGGGTGGCCGGTCTGATGGACCGACTCGATCACATGCTCAGCTACCACGACATGTACGGCACGTGGACGGGCACCGACCTCACGCCGGCCGAGGTGCTGAAGCGCAACTTCTGGTTCTGCGCGGTGGAGGATCCGTCGGCGTTCGTGCAGCGCGAGCGCATCGGTGTGGAGAACATCCTTCTGGAGAGCGACTACCCGCACTGCGATTCGACGTGGCCGAACACCCAGGAGGTCGTGCGGCGCGAGATCGGTGATCTGCCGCCCGAGGACGTGCGGCGCATCACATGGCAGAACGCGTCGGAGTTGTATCGCTTCGACGTGCCGGCGTCGGTCGTGGCCGATCCCGAGTCGTGGTGACTCGGTCCGGCTCGCCAGCGGGGTGAACGTGCCGATCAGCGCCAGTCGCATCTACCACGTCAACTCCAACTGCACCGATCTCGCAAGATCGGCGCGGTTCTACGAGCGACTGGGGTTGCAGCGCGTCACCCGCACGGTGCCGTTGCGCCCGCAGCCCGGCGCTGCGTTCGGTCTCGAGCAGGTGGCGTGGGACGCGTGGATCTTCCACTCCGACGACGGGTACGACGGACTCTCGCTCGATCTGTTGGAGTGGACCACCCCGACACCGACCGGTGTGCCCGCCGGGCTCGACGGAGAGCCGGGCTACAACCGTCTGGTGTTCGAGGTCACCGATCTCGACGGCGCAGTGGCCGCCGCCGTTGAGACCGGCGGTTCGCTGGTGGGTGGTCCCGTGGAGACCGTCGGCGGTGCGGGCGCCGTGCGGGTGGCGATGGTGCGTGATCCCGATGGCGTGCCCGTGCAGTTGGTGGCCGGATCCTCGAATCGCATCGCCCATGTGGTCGTCAACTGCCTCGACGTCGAGGTTGCGCTCCAGTACTACCGCGACGTGCTCGGCCTGCGGCCCACCGGCCCCATCGAGCACCATCGCTGGCCCGGAGCGCTGTTCGGGCGCTCGGCCGAGGTCGAGGTGGCGGCCACGATGGTGGCCGATGCCGGTTCCCGGTTCACGGTGGCCCTCGTGCAGTGGCTCGATCCGGCGCCGGTCGGACCGGTCCGGGTGCGGGGGGCCAACGAGTTGGGCCTGTTCCGCATGGCGTGGTCGACCGGTGACTGCGCCGCCGACGAAGCGGTGGTGCGGGCCGCCGGTTCGGTTCCGTTCGCTGCGACGGGCACACTGTCGGTGGGTGAGGACATGCCGCTGCTACTGGTCCTGTTCTGGCCCGGTCCCAATGGCGAATGCCTCGAGTTGATCGAGGTCACCGACCGCCCCGGCTCCATGGAGGCACCATGACCACACCGGCAACCACACCGGCATTCGCCAGCGTCGACGACGTCGACCTGTCCGACATCGAGTTCTGGGCCCGGCCCTGGGAGCAGCGCGACGAGGCCTTCGCCCTGCTGCGACGCGATCGCCCGATCGCCTTCTTCGCCGAACCTGAGGTGCCGCCGTTCCCCCTCGGTCCGGGTTACTACGCCATCACCAAGATGCACGACCTGCTGGAGATCAGTCGCAATCCGGAGATCTTCTCCTCGGCCAGTGGCGCAGTGTCGATCCTCGACATGCCGGCCGAGATGAACGAGTACTTCGGATCGATGATCTCGATGGACGATCCGCGCCACGCCCGACTGCGTCGGATCGTGTCGGGCACCTTCACGCCGCGCATGCTCAATCAGGTGCTCGACCAGGTGGCCCTCACCGCCACCCGGGTGGTCGACGGCATCATCGACAAGGGCGAGATCGACTTCGTCACCGACGTGTCGATGCCGTTCCCGTTGTTGGTGATCCTCGACATGATGGGCATCCCCCACAGCGAGTTCGACCTCGTGCTGCAGAAGTCGAACATCATCCTGTCGGGCGGCGATCCCGAGTTCATCCCCGAGGGAACCGATCCGATCACCGCCTTCCTCGGCGCCGGCGCGGCGCTGGCCGCGCTGCTCGAGGAGGTCGGGGCGAAGCGTCGGGTCGACCCCACCGACGACCTGCTGTCGGCGTTGGTCAACACCGAAGTGGAGGGTGAGCAGCTCACCGGCGAGGAACTGGCGTCGTTCTTCATCCTGCTGGCGGTGGCGGGCCACGAGACGACGCGCACCGCCCTCAGCCACGGCATCGTGCACCTGTCGCGCAATCCCGATCAGCGGCGGGCCATGACCGACGATCTCGACGGTGTCGTGCCCACGGCGGTGGAGGAGATCGTGCGCTACGCCTCGCCGGTGGTGTGGATGCGGCGCACACTGACCCGCGATCACGTGCTGTCGGGTCATCAGTTCCGCGAGGGCGAGAAGGTCATCCTCTACTACGGCTCGGCCAACCGCGACGAGGCCGTGTTCGACGACCCCGACCGGTTCGACGTGCGTCGCACGCCCAACCCCCATGTCGGATTCGGCGGCCCGGGCCCGCACTTCTGTCTCGGGGCCCACTTGGCCCGACGGGAACTGGCGGTGATGCTGCGCGAGCTCTACACGCGCCTCCCCGATCTCGATCTGGCCGGTGACCCGGTGCAGTTGCGATCGAGCTTCATCAACGGGATCAAGTCCCTCCCGGTCTCGTTCACCCCGTCTCGATGACGGGCCCGATGACCGGCCCGATGACCGACCCGCGGGCCACGCTGGCTCCGGACGTGCTCGATGCTCTCCGGGTGGCGTGTGCGGCGGCGCGCGCCGCAGCCGACGACGACCTGCTCGCACTGGCCCGACTGCGCTCGGCGGCGTTGCTCGGTGCCGCCGCCGAGGCGGGCGCCCGACCATGGGGGATCGTCGGCCCGGAGAAACTCGAAGCGTTGGACCGGTGGCCGACGGCCGAGGTGTTCGACGAGCGCGACCGGGCGGCGCTGGCCCTCACCGAGCAGTTCGTCCTCGACGTCACCGGGGTGGCGGCCGGCCCACTCGGTCCGGCGGCGACGTCGATGGGTGCGTCGGTGGTCCCGTTCGTGCAGGGCCTGTACCTGCTCGACGTGGGCCAGAGGGTCGCCGTGGTGCTGGGTCGCCTGTTCGACACCACCGTCACCTCCGACGACTGGGCGTGGCCAGCCGATGATGCGCCGGTGCCTACTGATCCGATGGACGCAGTCATGGCCCTGTTGGCCACCATCGGTCG
>JBJTGD010000095.1:0-2292 GCA_046093735.1 Acidimicrobiia bacterium
CAGATCGGCGGGCTGACAGCGGGCGTCGAGGTCGGCGGTGACATCCACGGTCCGAGTCTGTCGCATGCTCGAACATCCGACGACCACGTGGCCCGACTCATGGGGGTGGCCCGTCACCGCTGATGGGTGCCGCAGGGCCTCTTCCGGCGATGTCGTCGGATGTTCGAGCATGCGACAGACTCGGACCGTGGATGTCACCGCCGACCTCGACGCCCGCTGTCAGCCCGCCGATCTGACCGCCGTGCTGCGCGACCTCGATCGCTATCCCGAGTGGTTGTCGATCCTGCCGCGGACCGAAGCGGAGCGCGGCGCCGAGCCGGCGGCGTGGTCGGTTGAACTGCGCGCCACCATCGGCCCCCTGGCCCGTTCGAAGCGCCTGCGCATGGTCCGGGTGGTCGACGAGCCCGACCATGTCCGTTTCGAACGGGCCGAGACCGACGGTCGCCGACATTCGCCGTGGGTGCTCGACGCCGTGGTCACGCCCACGTCCGACGGCGCGCACCTCGTGATGTCGCTCCATTACGGCGGGGCCTTCGGCGGGGGGATCGTGGAGCGTCTGCTGCGTGACGAGATCGATTCGTCTCGGGCGCGACTGAAGGAGCTGGTGGAACCAGGGGTCGACCGTCCCTAGCGTGGGGGCATGACCACCGCCGACGCCCGTCCGACCGACACCGATCTCGCCGCTGCCGACATCGCCTGGGATCTCGATCCGCTGGTGGAGGGCGAAGGGGAGGCCGGAGTCGACCGGCTCCTCGCCGCCGCCGAGGCCGCGGTCGACGATCTCGAGCGCCATCGCGGCCGCATCGGCCAACTCGATCCCGCCGGTCCGGCCGAGGTCATGGCGCTGGCCGCCACCATCAACGACGCGCTCGGTCGCGCCGGGTCGTGGGTGTCACTGCGGTTCGCCACCGACACCTCCGATCCGTCCCGGGGTGCGGCCATGCAACGGTTCTCCGAGCGCGCTGCGCAGCTGTCGACCCGGCTGGTGTTCCTCGAACTGGAGTGGGCCGAGGTCCCCGACGAGCGGGCCGAGCTGCTGCTGGCCGATCCGGCCCTCGACTTCTGCCGGTGGTACCTCGATTCGGCTCGCCGCTACCGGCCGTACCTGCTCACCGAACCCGAGGAGATGATCCTGTCGGAGAAGCAGGTGACGGGAGCGTCGGCCTGGAGTCGACTGTTCGACGAGTTGACCTCGGCCGTCGTCGTCGAGTTGCCCGACGGGGCCACCAGTCTCGAACAGGCGCTGTCGCGACTGGCCTCGCCCGATCGCAATGAGCGGGCTGCCACCGCCGCAGCGGTGACCGCTGCACTCGAACCCGGGCTGCGCACACGCGCCTATGTGTTCAACACGCTGATGGGCGACAAGGCCATCGATGATCGTCTGCGGTCCTACCCGTCGTGGGTGGCCAGCCGGAACCTCTCCAACGAGGCCAGCGACGAGTCGGTGCAGGCTCTCGTCGACGCGGTCGTCGCCCGCTACGACATCCCCCAACGGTGGTACCGACTCAAGGCGCAACTGTTGGGCGTCGATCGTCTGGCCGACTTCGACCGCATGGCGTCGGTGGCCGAGGTCGACGAGGAGTTCTCGTGGTCGCGGGCCACCGGCATCGTGCTCGACTCCTACGGGTCGTTCTCGTCCGAACTGGCCGACGGTGTGCGTCGGTTCCTCGACGAAGGATGGATCGACGCGCCGGTGCGGCCCGGCAAACGCCCAGGGGCGTTCTGCGCCTACACCGTGCCCAGCGCCCATCCGTTCCTGTTGCTGAACTGGACGAGTCGTCGGCGCGACGTGCTGACGCTGGCTCACGAACTCGGGCACGGCCTGCACGCCTACCTGGCCCGCCAGCAGGGGATCTTCCACCAGACCACGCCGCTCACGTTGGCCGAGACGGCCTCGGTGTTCGGCGAGACGGTCACCTTCGGTCGCCTGTTGGCCGACACCACCGATCCCGATGCCCGCCTGTCGCTGCTGGCCGAGAGCCTCGAGGGTCAGATCGCCACCGTGTTCCGACAGATCGCCATGAACCGGTTCGAGGACGCCGTGCACACGCACCGACGCGACATCGGCGAACTGTCGACCGAGGACTTCGCCGACGCATGGGCCGCCACTCAGACGGCCATGTTGGGTGACGCTGTCGAGATCACACCGGGCTACCGGTCGTGGTGGAGCTACATCCCGCACTTCATCGGCTCACCGGGGTACGTCTACGCCTACGCCTACGGTCAGTTGCTGGCTCTCGCCGTCTATGCCCGTTACGAGGTCGAAGGCGATGCCTTCGTGCCCGCCTATCT
>JBJTGD010000096.1:0-8195 GCA_046093735.1 Acidimicrobiia bacterium
GCCTGCGCCTCCTCGGCCGTCATGCCACCGCTGACTGCTCCCGCGGTGGCCGCCGACTCCAGCGCGGCCAGCTCGGCGCGTTCGGCCGCGCTCAGCGCGTCGTAGCGGACGATGAGTCGCCACGCCGGATCGGCCCGGTACTCGTCGATGGCGCCGTCGGCGACGACGGCCACGGTGGTGGCGACGCGCTCGGGATCGACCGTTCGCTGCGGACCGACGATGAATGCATCGGAAGATGTGCGATACACGCCGTAGCCGGCGGCGCGCGCCGCGGCCAGCACCTCGGTGCCGACGGCGCCGTCGGTCCAGAACCCGTTGATGACGAGCACGGGAGCGGGCGCAGTGGCGATGGCGGCGACGACGGCCGGGGTGATCGCCGCATCGGCGGCCGCCCAGTCGGCCGGCGGTCCGAGTGGCTCGGTGTCGATACCGCGCACGAGCAGTGCGGCGAGCGCGAGGGCCAGCACGGCGGTGAGCGCCACACCCACGCGTCGTTCGTCAGTGCGTCGCGCCGCTACGGCACCGACGGTCACACCGAGCACCGCCACCCATACCAGCGCCGCCACCGACCACGTGGTGCGCACCAGAGCGGGGAACAGCGGGCCGGAGATCCGTGACATGGCCGCCAGTTCGACGACCGTCGCCATCGCCGCCACCGCACACAGGGCCAGCCCGATGCGGTCGCCCCGGCGCACGGCGACCACGGCGGCGACGACGAGGGCCAACAGGGCCAGCGGGATCGCCCACGGTGTGGCCAACAGGTCGTTGGCCAGTGAGGGTGAGCGGCCGGTGATCCAGTCGAACGTGCCACCGAACGAGCGGGCCATGATGCGCAGGCCGGACCCGAACCCGTTGACGCCGTCGCGTCCGCCGTCGAGCACGAACGAGGCCAACAGACGAAGGTTGCCCGGTGAGGAGGTGACCTGCTCGATCAGGGGCGGGAGCCACAGGATCAGTCCGACCAGCCCGCACCACAGGAGCGTGCGTGCATCGCGCGAACGTTGCGGTCCTCGCCACGCGCGCCAGGCGAGCGCGAGTGCCACCACACCGATCATCGACGCAGCCAGGGGCAACGAGCCGAAGTGCGTCGCGGCGGCGAACGAACCGGCGATGACGGCGAGGAGCGCGCCGGCCCGACTGCCGTCGATGGCCCGCCATGCGCCCACGGCCATGGCGAAGGTGGGGAGCACCACCAGGTAGGGATTCCACGGATCGGCCAGCCCACCGAGTCCGATGCCTCCGCACAGCAACGCCGCTCCGATGGCGACGACCAGCATCCAGCGCCGCCCCGCGCCCCGGCTGACAGCGACGGCCGCAGCAATCGAAGCGAGGTTGACCGCAGCGGCGCCGAGCAGGATGCCCGTGTCGCCGAACAACCGATAGGGACCGGCCAGCAACCAGAACATCCACGGTCCGGGATGGTTCCAGTCGAACCTCGACCATGGTCCGACCAGCGGTGTGTGCGCGCCGCCCACGTCGGCCACGCGGAACTGGCGGTTGCGGTAGTCCCCCATCGGATGCCAGTCGAGCGCGAACGTGCGCCCCACCACCCCCGTCGTGGCCCCGACGCCGAGGGCCATCACCAGGGCCAGCAGCGGCGATCGACGCAGCGACTGCAGCAGGCGTTCCAGTGCTGTTGTCGTCGGCGTGTCGGGACTCGCGGTCGATGGCGTCATGAGGCGCGGGCCGAGGCGGCCGCTCGTTGGCGGTCGAGCCAACCCAGCAGCATCGCCACCGCCCTCGGATCGTGACGCAGTTGATGGCCCCCGCCCTCAATGACGCGCAGGTCGGCGCGGCCGTGGGCATCCGCCAGCACGCGGGCGTCGAACACCGGCACCACGTCGTCGTCGGATCCATGGATGAGCAGCAACGGTCGGGGCGCCATGGAGCGCACCGCAGCCAGCGCGCTCACCGTGCGGATACCGCGCGCCCACTCTTCGAAGTTGGGCGGGAACGACGAAGCACCGATGATCCCGGTGTCGCGCGCGTGCTGCAGCAGACGGCGCGGGTGATGCGACCAGTCGTCGAAGTCGGCCGGCGCGGCGATGGCGGCCACTCCGCGGATCTCCGGATCGGTGGTGGTGGCCGAGATGGCCAGCGAACCCCCGGTGCCGAAACCCGCCACCCACACCCCGTGCACGTCCTCGACGCCGCGCAGGTGGGCCGCGGCGGCCAGCAGATCCTGTCGCCAGCCCTCCAGCGAGAAGTCCCCCTCCGAGTCGCCGGCGCCGCGGAAGTTGAAGACCAGCACCATCCAACCCATCTCGGTGGCGATGCGATCGGCCAGTTCCGGGAACGACTTGGCCGAGAGGCGACCGCCCTGCCGGAGATGCGGGAAGCCGTGGGCGATGACCAGTCCGGGCACGGCCGTGCCGGCCGCCGTGCGCGGCCGGGACAGGTGTCCGGCGAGTTCCAGATCGCCCGAGCGCAGGATCCGTTCCATGGATCAGCGCCCGACGACGTCAGACCGCGACGCCCTCGACGCCGCTGCCGTTGCCCTTGTACGGGCGGTAACAACGATTCCGGGCCTCGTCGAGGGTGTCGGGACCGAAGCAGAGGTAGGTCTCGGCGGCCATCAGTTCCTCGATGATCGACGGGTCATCGATGTTGTCGACGTCGTAGACCACCTGCGTGCGCTTGTCGCCGAGCCACCGGTTGTGTTCGAACTTCGTGGGCCGCTCCATGGCGCCGATGGTAGACGCACCCGGCGGTCGGGCCCGATCAGTCGGACCCGATCAGTCGACCTCGGGACCGATGGCGCCGATGGCTCGCAGGTAGCGCTCGTTGCCGGCGATCACCTGCGCGATCCACACGTCATCGGCCACCAGCCCGGCGTCGGCGGCGCGTCCGATGACGTAGGCCAACGCGTCGTCCTCGGAGGCCAATGCCGGTCCGGGATCGAGCGGTTCGTCGCCCTGGGCGTGGGCCACACCCTGCGCGGCCAGATAGTCGAGGTGATACTGCAACAGTTGCGCCAACTCGTCGTAGGAGAGTTGCGCGGTGACGTCGTCGGGCAACAACTCGGCCACGTAGTCGACGGCCTCGGCCCGGTCGTAGATGGCCTGCTTGACCGATGAGTCGAGTTGCCCGGTGACGCGCCCCACCGCCACGAGGGCGACGCCCACCACGATCAACGCGGCGAGGACGATGAGGATGATGAGGAGCACGACCGGCGGGCTCCGTCCCGATCAGATGCCGATGCGCTGAGCGAGGAGCTCGCGGTGGTACGTCGGGTCACCGAACAGCAACTCCGACGACTTGGCCCGCTTGAAGTACAGGTGGGCCGGGTGCTCCCAGGTGAAGCCGATGCCACCATGGATCTGGATGTTCTCGGCGGCGGTGTGGAAGTAGGCGTCGCTGCAGTAGGCCTTGGCCAGCGAGGCGATGGCCGGCAGCTCGTCGTTGAGTTCCGACGCGCACCATCCGGCGTAGTAGGCGGCCGACTTGGCCGACTCGACCTCGAGGAGCATGTCGGCGCACTTGTGCTTGATGGCCTGGAACGAACCGATGGGACGACCGAACTGCACACGGTCCTTGGCGTACTGCACGGCCATGTCGAGGCACATCTGGGCGCCACCGACCTGCTCGGCGGCGAGGCCCACCGCGGCGAGGTCGAGCACCGTCGACAGCACGTCCCAGCCGGCACCGTCGGTGCCGATGAGGGTTCCTTCGACACCTGCGAACTCGAGTTTGGCCTGCGTGCGCGTCTGGTCCATGGTGGCCAGCGGCGTGCGGGTGAGACCGGCGGCGTCACCGGCCACGGAGAACAGACTCACGCCGGCGGCGGTGCGAGCGGCGACGATGATCACGTCGGCGGTGTGGCCGTCGATGACGTAGGACTTGGTGCCCGAGATGCGCCAGGTGCCGCCATCGTTGGTGGCGGTGGCCTCGATGCCGGACTCGTCCCAACGACCGTTGGGCTCGGTGAGGGCCAGCGTGGCGATGGTCTCGCCCGAGGCGATGCCGGGGAGGATCGCCGCCTTGGCCGCGTCGTCGCCCGACTGCAGGAGGGTGTTGGTGGCCAGCACGACCGAGGAGAAGAACGGCGCGCACAGCAGCGCACGACCCATCTCCTCCAGCACCACGATCAACTCGACGTAGCCGAAGCCCTGACCGCCGAACTCCTCGGGGATGATGAGGCTCTGCAGACCGAGTTGCTCGGCCATCTGGGCCCAGACGTCGGGGTCGTACCCGCGCTCGGTCTCCATCTGGGCGCGCACATCGGTCTCGGACGACTTCGCCTCGAGGAACTGACGGACGATCGAACGGAGCTCTTCCTGCTCCTCGGAGAAGGCGAAGTTCATGATGGGGCCTCCGGGCCGATGCGGAGGCCTGTCCCCCGCGGCGTGACGGATGGCTTTTCTAGCCGACCCGGGTGGGGGTCGACACATCCCGTCGGTGCCGGACCGCGGTCACGGCCGGAGCGCGACCTTGCCGGCCACCCGGCGGGCATCGAGGTCGGCCAACGCCTCGGCGGCGCGCTCGAGCGGGTAGGTCGCCGGCTCCACCGGGTGGAGACGACCGGCCAGCACGTGATCGAGGACCTCGGCGGTGAGCTCGGCATTGCGCGCACCGTTGCGCAGGGCCCAGCCACCCCAGTCGACACCGATCACCCGACGGTTGCGCAGCAGCACCTGATTGGCCGGGAGCATGGGGATTCCGGCCACGAAGCCGATCACCAACAGGGCACCGTCATCACCGAGGGCCCGCAGACACGTCGCCGACTGTTCACCGCCGACGGGGTCGTAGACCAGGTCCACACCACTGGCGCCCCAGTCCTTGGCGATCTCCTTGGCTCGTTCCTTGACGTCCTCGGTCGACGAATCGATGACCGCCACGGCGCCCTGTTGCCGGGCCAGATCGCGCTTCTCCGGGGTCGACGCGGCAGCGATGACCCGCAACCCGAGCAGCGCACCGATGTCGACGGCGGCCGCCCCCACGCCGCCACCGGCGCCGAGCACCAGCATCGACTGACCGTCGCGGGCGTGCACCCGTTCGCGCAGCGCGAACCACCCGGTGAGGTAGCTCTGCATGAATGTCGCCGCCTGGCCATCCGACAACGTCGACGACTCGGCGGGGAGCAGCAGCGTCGCCAACGCCGGAGCGACCACCTCGCTGGCATAGGCCCCGAGTCCGACATTGGCGAACACCCGATCGCCCACGGCCCGATCGGTGACGCCGTCGCCGATCTCGGTGATGCGACCGACCAGTTCCATCCCCGGCGTGAACGGAAGCGGGGGCTTGATCTGGTACTCGCCCTTGACGAACAGTCCGTCGACGTAGTTCACGCCGATCGCCGTCACCTCGATGCGCACCGCACCCGGTCCGCACTGGACCGGTTCCCGCTCGATGACCCGGAGACGCTCCACCGGGCCGAACTCCTCGCACACGACCACTCGCATGGGGCGACGGTAGACGAGCCGGATCGTCGTCGGGGCTGCGAGACTGCAGCCATGACACTGCTGCTGGCCGACACCGGCTACGAGGTCCATGCCGTCGTGGTGGGTCCGATGGACAACAACGTGTTCGTGGTGCGCTGCACCGAGACCGGTGACGCCGTGCTCATCGACGCGGCCAACGAGCACGAACGATTGCTCGACCTGTGCGCGGCGCTCGGCGTGAGCTCGGTGATCGAGACCCACGGCCACTGGGATCACATCCAGGCGGTCCCCGCCGTGCGCGACGCCGGGTACCACGTGGCCATCACCGCCGCCGATGCCGAGATGCTGGACGCCTACGACGAGGTTCTCATCGACGACGAGGTGCGCAGCGTCGGTCGTCTGCGCCTGCGCACCATCGCCACGCCCGGACACACGGCGGGATCGATGTGCTTCGCCCTGGAGGGCACACCACTGCTGTTCTCGGGCGACACCCTCTTCCCGGGCGGCCCCGGGGCCACTGGCTTCCCGGGCGGGGACTTCCCCACCATCATCGAATCCATCGACCGCCGACTGTTCACCATGCCGGCCGAGACCCTGGTGCTGCCGGGTCACGGAGCGTGGACGACCATCGGGGCCGAGCGCCCCAGCCTCGACGAATGGGTGGCCCGGGGCTGGTGAGGTTTCTCCTACGCCGGTAGTGGGAATTCGGCCGGCGACCTAGACTCGGGTCGTGACCTCACCTCTGTTCGTGATCGAGGATCTCCACGTCGCCACCGCCGGCGACGAACCCGTCGAGATCCTGCGCGGAGTCGACCTGGTGGTCGGTGCCGGCGAGATCCACGCCCTCATGGGCCCCAACGGATCGGGCAAGTCGACACTGGCGGCCAGCCTGCTGGGCAGCCCCGACTACACGGTGACCAAGGGCCGGATCCTGTTCAACGGTGACGACGTCACCGACTGGTCCACCGATGTACGGGCCAAGGCCGGGATGTTCCTCGCCTTCCAGTATCCGCAGGAGATCCAGGGCGTCTCGGTCCTCAACTTCCTGCGTCAGGCGTGGTCGGCCCGACGCGGCATCGACCTGTCGATGCTCGAGCTGCGACTGGCGATCATGGAGTGGATGGATCGTCTCGACATGGATCCGTCGTTCGCCGACCGCTACCTCAACGAGGGGTTCTCGGGCGGCGAGAAGAAGCGCAACGAGATCCTGCAGATGGCGATCCTCGAACCGGAGTTCGCCATCCTCGACGAGACCGACTCGGGGCTCGACATCGACGCGTTGCGCGTGGTGGCCACCGGCGTGCGTCGGGTGGTCGAGGCCCGACCGGAGCTCGGCATCCTCGCCATCACCCACTACCAGCGTCTGCTCGACGAACTCCGACCCGATGCCGTGCACGTGCTCGTCGACGGCCGCATCGTCGAGTCCGGTGGACCCGAACTCTCCCGCCGTCTGGAGGCCGAGGGTTACGAGGCCTGGCAATGACGGCGGCCGGCATCTCGCGGCTCGAGGTGGCCCCGGTGCGGTCGCAGTTCCCGCTCCTGTCGCGCTGTGTCGAGGGTCGACCGATCGTCTACCTGGATTCGGCGGCCACCTCGCAGAAGCCGCAGTCCGTCCTCGACGCCATGGACGACTACTACCGGACGTGCAATGCCAACGTGCACCGCGGCGTCTACGCCATCGCCGAGGAGGCGACCAACCGCATGGAGCGCGCCCGTGAGCGGGTGCGCGCCTTCATCGGCGCCCGCTCGGCCGCCGAGGTGCTCATCACCAAGAACGCCACCGAGTCGCTCAATCTCGTGGCCCAGTCGTGGGGGCGGGCCAACCTGCGCGCCGGTGATGCGATCGTGCTCACCCACATGGAGCACCACGCCAACATCGTGCCCTGGCAGATGATGGCCGCCGAGCGCGGATTCGAGATCCGCTGGGTTCCCCTCACCGCCGACGGACTGCTCGATCTCGGCGACCTCGACCGACTCCTCGACGGCGCCAAGGCCTTCTCGTTCACCGCGATGTCGAACGTGCTCGGCACGATCAACCCGGTGCGCCAACTGTGCGCGGCCGCGCACGCTCACGGTGCCGTCGCCATCGTCGACGGATGCCAGTCGGTGCCCCACATGCCCACCGACGTGCGCGAGTGGGACGCGGACTTCGTCGCCTTCTCGTCCCACAAGATGGTCGGCCCCTCGGGGATCGGCCTGTTGTGGGGGCGCGAGAGTCTGCTCGACTCGATGCCCCCGTTCCTCGGCGGCGGCAACATGATCTCGGATGTGCGACTCGACGGGTTCGAGTGCGCCGACCTGCCGGCCAAGTTCGAGGCGGGCACGCAGCCCATCGTCGAGGCCGTCGGTCTGGCGGCCGCGGTCGACTATCTCTCGGCGCTCGGCATGGACAACGTGCGCGCCCACGAGGCCGCGCTCACCGTCGAGGCGCTCGACAAGCTCGAGGGCCGGTTCGGCGACGACATCGTGATCCATGGCTCCCGCGATGCCGCGGTGCGTGGCGCCACCATCAGCTTCGCCTTCCGCGACGTGCACCCCCACGACGTGAGCCAGGTGCTCGACCAGCACAATGTCTGCGTGCGGGCCGGCCACCACTGCGCCAAGCCGCTGATGCGCCTGCTGGGTGCGAACGCCACCGTGCGCGCGAGCTTCTATCTCTACAACACCTCCGGCGAGATCGACGCCCTGTGCGACGCGCTCGGCGAGACGGCCGACTTCTTCTCCCTCTAACCTCGACGGACGACACGAAGGAACATCGATGCCCGGACTCGAAGACCTCTACCGCGAGATCATCCTCGACCACTACAAGAACCC
>JBJTGD010000097.1:0-5292 GCA_046093735.1 Acidimicrobiia bacterium
CGACACGTCCACTCGGCCAGCACGGGAGCGGCGTCCGAGCTGAGCATGGTGCTCACCGAGCGCAACCGACTGTTGATGCTCGTTCGCAACGCCCGCGCGGCGCTGGTGGCGGCACAGTTCGTCCGCTACGTCGCCGCCACGGTCTCCTACGCCCGTCGGGACGTTGCTGCGCCCCTCTTCGGGGGGCGGCGACCGGATCTGCGCATCGTCGTCCGCCGCCTGCGGTCCCTGTTCGGTGCGCTGCGCGCGTTGCCATGGGCGCTCTCCACTCGCCGCACGGCTCGGAGCAGACGCACCGTCCCCGATCCCGAGGTCGAACGATGGTTCACGGCGCGATGAACCCACCGATCCAGCCCATGATCGAGGTGATGACCGGTGCGGAGAGGACCGGCGCCACCGACGTCGGTTCCCGGCCGGCCCGAGTCCGACTGCTAGGTTCGAAGATCATCAGTCAGTCGATCGCCGAACCGGATCGGGCCCGGTTCCAGGAGCGTGATCACCCGTGAACCCCGTGAACACGGTGCGCGAACTCTGGGCCTACCGGAATCTCATCTCGAACCTCACCCAGCGAGAGTTGAAGTCTCGCTACAAGAAGAGCGTCCTCGGATGGTTGTGGTCCCTGCTCAATCCGGCGTCGGTGCTCGCCGTCTACACCCTGGTCTTCGGGTTTTTCTTCAAGGCAGTGCCTCCGGTGGCTGGCAACGGCCGAACCACTGCCTATGCGCTCTACCTGTTTGCGGGCCTGTGGGTGTGGAACTACTTCCACGGAACGGTCACCGGGGCCATCGCCGCCCTGCAGAGCTCGGGGCCCCTGCTCAACAAGGTCTACTTCCCACCAGCCTGCCCGGCGATCGCCAATACGGCGACCGTCCTGCTGCAGGCCTTCATCGAGACGGCCATCCTGCTGGTGATCATGGTGGCGCTCGGCAACGTCGGGTGGTCGCTCCTGCTGTACCCCGTGCTCGTGGTGTGCATCACGCTCTTCGCCCTAGGGGTCGGACTGGCGCTCAGCGTCTACAACGTCTTCTACCGGGACGTGGGTTATCTCGTGACCATCGGGATGAACGTCCTGTTCTACGCCACGCCCATCATCTACCCGCTGTCGCTGGTCGAGTCCCGCAGTGAGACGCTGGCCAAGATCCTCATGCTGAACCCGATCGCCCGCTACGTCGAATGGTCGCGTGACATCTTCTGGAGTCTGCAGTGGCCGAGTGTCGCGACGATCGCCCTGGTGATCCTGGCCTCGATCGTCGTCTTCTTCGCCGGTCTCGCCGTCTTCAACCGCAAGTCACGCGACATCGCCCAGGAGTTGTGAGGCCATGATCGCCATCGACGTGCAGGATGTCTCCAAGCGCTTCCGGCTCTACACCGAACGGCCGGGAAGCCTCAAGGAACTCTTCACGCGGTTCGGGAGGCCGACCTACGAGGAGTTCTGGGCCGTTCGAGACGTGAGCCTCACCGTGGAGGAGGGGACGGTCCACGGACTGATCGGACACAACGGCTGCGGCAAGTCCTCGCTGTTGCGCATGATCGCCGGGATCCACACCCCGACGAGCGGGAAGGTCGTCACCGCTGGCCGCATCTCGGCCCTGCTCGAACTGGGCGCCGGATTCCACCCCGAGCTCACCGGCCGGGAGAACATCTACCTCAACGCGTCGATCCTGGGCATGAATCGGAAGCAGACCGACGCGCGGCTCGACCGGATCGTGGAGTTCTCCGGACTGTCCGAGTTCATCGACAGTCCGGTGAAGCACTACTCGAGTGGCATGTTCGTTCGGCTGGGGTTCTCGGTGGCCGTGCACGTCGAGCCCAGGATCCTCCTGGTCGACGAGGTGATCGCCGTGGGTGACGAGGAGTTCCAGCGTCGCTGTCTCGATCATCTGCGTGATCTGCGCGCCCAGGGAGTGACCATCGTGATGGTCACCCACTCCATGGGAGTCGTGCAGAGCATGTGTGACACGGCCACATGGATGGATCACGGTCGGGTGGTCCGGACAGGTCCGCCGTCGGAGGTGGTGAGCGACTACCTGAGCGGGGGGAATGCGCGGGAGGCCGAACGGGAGAGGCTGGACGGCTCGCGCACTCCGGTGGTGGTGTCGAAGGGTTCGGACTCCCGGGAGTTGCGCATAGACGCCTTCGTGCCCCAGACCTTCGACGGCACTGCGGTTCCCTTCGCCGTGAGCGGCCATCCCCTCTGTCTCCGGATCGACTGGAGCACGGTGGGTGCATTCCCTCATCCACACTTCGTCCTCCATGTCGAGACGCCATCGGAACTGCACCTCGCCACGTCGTTCTCGCCGGAGCTCCCCCAGGACCTGATGGAGGAGGGATCGTGGTCGGCCGAGTGTCGATTCGAGACGTTCCCGTTCGCCCCGGGTGACTACGTCCTGCGGGTGACGGCGATCGACCAGCGCACGGCGGCCGTTCTGGCGCCCAGCGACGACATCGTGCTGCCGGTCCGCCCGAGCGGCACCATCGTGGAGGGTTTGTTCGCGCTCCCGGCCACCTGGCATTCCGGATTCCGCCGTCACTGATCCTCTCCACCTGCGGGGAGCACGACCGACCATGCGGGAGGGGCGAGTACTGTCCGACCGGTGTCCGTGGGCGGCGAAATGGTGCTGGTGATCGTTCCGGCCCTCAACGAGGCGGCGACGGTGGGCGGCGTCGTCCGCGCCCTCCGGGCCGAGGGCCGGTGGGACGTGCTGGTCATCGACGACGGATCGGTGGACGGCACCGCCGATGCTGCTGCCGTCGCCGGGGCGATGATCGCCGTCCATCCGGAGAACATCGGGGTGGGCGCGGCGATCGGGACGGGATTCCGGATGGCGGCTGAGCGGGGCTACCGAGCGGTGGTGCAGGTCGATGCCGATGGGCAACACGATGTCGAGTCGATCTCCGACATCCTCGCTCCCGTGTTGGCCGACGAGGCCGATCTCGTCATCGGCTCGCGGTTCGCCAAGGGGTACGAACTGTCGAGGCCGCGAGCAGTGGCGATGCGACTGTTGTCCGCAGTGGTGAGTCGGCGGATCGGTCAGCGCATCGGCGATACCACCAGCGGATTCCGGGCGTTCGGCTCCGCCGCCATCGAGCGGTTCGCCGTTGAGTACCCGTCCGAGTACCTGTCGGACACCGTCGAGGCACTGCTGCTCGCTCACGCGTCGGGGCTGAGGATCATGGAGCGCCCGGTCACCATGCACCAGCGGGCCGGCGGGAAGGCGTCGACCGGGCCGATGCGCAGCGGGTACCACCTCGTTCGCGTCCTGCTGATCGTCCTGTTCCGCCCGGACCGTGCGGGGCCGAGGAGTTCCCGGTCGTGAGGGCGGTTCCGGACGAGCGATTCGGGGCGTCGAGGTGACCGCCGTCGGTCAAGGGTCCTGGGACTGGAGGCATCGGGCTCCTTGGGCGTTGCCCTGTCTCGTCGCGGTGGTCGTCCTCTTCATGACCGTCACCGGGATCTCGGGAACGTCGTTGCCCCTCCTGTCGAAGGATGGCGGCGCTGGCGACTCGGTCATCATCGGAACGCCGAGACCGGTCCGATCCGATGAATGGCTGATCCGGACCCCACTGCTCCTCGCCCAGAAGGAGAACGGGTTCCCCCGGATCGCCGAGGTCGGAGTCGGCGACCACGACATGTCCGTTCTGGCCGACCTCCCGGTCGCCGACTGGCCCGCAGTGTTCAAACCCCATCAGTGGGGATTCTTCGTGCTCCCCATCGCCAATGGATTCGCCTTCGAGTGGTGGGCCAGTGCTGCGGTTCTGATCCTCGGCGCCTACCTCTTCCTCCTGACGGTCACCCGGTCGCTCCGGTGGGCGCTGGTGGGTTCCGCCGCCGTCTACGCCACTCCCTACTTCCACTGGTGGTACGCGCCGACCACCTTCGCAGCACCCGGGTGGGCGTTGGTGGCCGCCTCCACGTACATCCTGTCTATGGACCAGGAACGGAGCACTCGCTCCCGGGTGCTGCTGGTTCTGGCCTCGGCGTTCGCCATCGTCTGCTTCGGTCTCCTGCTCTACCCGCCATGGCAGGTACCCATCGCGCTGACGGTGGGGATCATGACGGTGGGGACGCTCTGGACCCGGAGCGAATCCGGCGTGCGCGATGCCCGGCGCCTGGTGGTCACCTCGTTCGCAGTGGTGGGTGCAGCCCTCGTCCCCCTCATCGCCTACTGGTTGACGAGAAGGGGTGTCTTCGAGGCCATCGCATCCACCGTCTATCCGGGTTCGAGGACCACCTCTGGCGGTGGCCTCCCCGTGGTGAACCTGTCCTCGTCGTGGTTCGGGTGGACCTTCATCAGGAACGCTCAGGCCTTTCCGACGACGATGTACCCGAATGCGTCGGAGGCGTCATCGTTCTTCCCGCTCGGGGTGACGCTGGTCGTCGCGCTTCCTCTGGTGTGGCGGTTCGTGGCGCCTCTCGGAACTCGACTCCGCGGCGCGATCATCGGCTGCTTGGCCGCGATGGCCCTGTTGCTCACTCACGCCTTCGTCGGGCTGCCCACGCTGCTCGCCCGGTTCACCGGTCTCTCCACCGTCGCAGTGAATCGAAGCATCGTGGGGTTGGGGATGGCCTCCCTCGTCCTTCTCGTGGTGGTGGGACTGGTCGTGGAGCGCACGGCGATCCCGGTGCGGGCCCGAGTTCTGGCGGGCGTGGTGCTGGTCGTCGTGACGGTGACGTCGGCCGGCACGGTCCTGCAGCGACTCGACGAGGCCGGCTCCCCACTCTCATGGCGAGGTGCGCTGCTCGCCCTCCTCGCCGCCGCCCTCTGTTCGGCGGCCTTCTTCTGGCGGCCCTTCATCGCCATGGTCGGACTGGTCCTGTTCGGACTCATGGTGTCCCTGCCGGTGACTCCCCTGGTGCACGGAGTGTCACAGGTGACCGACTCGGAACTGGCCTCCGAAGTTCGCCGTCTCGTGGCGGAGGGTGGTCCGGAGTCGACCTGGGTCAGCGAGTCGGTCACGGCGTCGGGCGTGCTCACCGCGGCCGGCGCAGCGAACCTGAGCGGGATCAATCTCTATCCGAACGCCTCCGCATGGCAGATCCTCGACCCGTCCCGGTCGTCCGAGTCGATCTGGAACCGCTATGCCCACACCCGATGGGTGTTCGACGGAGCGGAGCTCGAACCTCGACTCTCCCTCGTCCAGAACGACGTCATCGCCGTTCGGATCTCGCCCTGTGCTCCCGAACTCGATCGATTGGCCGTTCGCTGGATCGTGACGACCCGGGAGATCGATGGAGCGTGCCTCCGGCCGATGCCATCGGTTCGCGGTCCGGAGGGGACGCCTATCCGGCTC
>JBJTGD010000098.1:0-3506 GCA_046093735.1 Acidimicrobiia bacterium
ACCGACGCCGACCATGCCGATGGCCACGCCCCACTTGTCCATCTGCTCGAGGGTGTAGCCGACGGGATCGTCGGACTCGCGCACCTCCTTGGTCTTGTCCGGGGGCGCCTTGAACATGTACTCGGCCGGGAACTCGAACTCGTCCTTGGACTGCGAGTCCTTCGTCTGCTTGGTGATGAAGGCGTACTGCGCCTTCAGGTCGCGGGCCGGGAAGCCGATCATCGTGTCGATGATCGGGACGTCGGTCGGCATGGCCATGGTGTTCCCCCTTCGCGGCGCCCCTGCGCCGTTTCGACTCTAGATGGCGGTGGCGCGCACGCGAACGTGGGGGCGGGTCACCCCCACCCCCACGCGCCGACGCCGCTGGCGCGACTCAGCTGGCGATGATGCGGTCGGTCTGCTCGCGCTGTTCGAAGATCAGGCGGACCAGCCAGTAGCGGAAGTACCGGCGGATCGAGTTCACGATGAACAGGGCCGAGCCGACCACGGCCAGCACGAGACCGAACACGGCCATGGTGGCGAAGTCATCGGTCTTGGCGCCCTTGCCACTGCCCTGGATGTTGAGCCAGGCGATGAGGGCCAGCACGATGCCGGCGATCATCAGCAGTGCGCCGATCGTGGTCCAGACCCGCTCCGGATTGGCCTTCCCGCCGTCGACCTTCATGGAGTCGACCTCGGTCTGGAACTCCTGGAGTCGAGCCGACGGGGTGCTCTCGGTGTTGGACATTGGATGGTCTCCTCGTGACTACGGGTGAGCGGTTGCGCCGCCCAGATACGCCTCGGTGAGCTCCTCGGCGATGTCGGCGGGTGATCCGGTACGGGTGATGCGTCCGTGCAACATGATCGACGCCACGGTCGACACGCCCAGCACGGCCTGGGCGAACTGCTCCACCACGAGGATGGAGACACCTTGGGCCGCCAGTTCGGCGACACGCTCGTAGAGCTCCTCGACGATGATCGGGGCGAGACCCATCGACAACTCGTCGAGCAGCAACAGGGCGGGATCGACGGCCAAGGCCCGGGCCATGGCCAGCATCTGCTGCTCGCCACCCGACAGCGTGCCCGAGATCTGCTTGCGCCGTTCCTTGAGTCGGGGGAACTGGGAGAAGGACTTCTCCAGCACGTCGTCGAGCGACACGCCGGCATGGGTGAACATGCGCAGGTTCTCGGTGACGGTGAGGTTGGGGAAGATCCCGCGACCTTCGGGCACCAGACACACGCCGGACCGGGCCAGCGCATCGGAGGTGACGCCGTTGACGTCACGCCCGCTCACGATCAACTGTCCACCCGAGGGCACGATCTGGCCCGAGCAAACGGCCAACGTCGTGGTCTTGCCGGCGCCGTTGGGGCCGAGCAGCGCGTGCACCTGTCCGGCCTCGACCACGAGGTCGACGCCATGGAGCACGTCGATGGTGCCGTAGCCACCGCGGATGTTGCGGAGCTCGAGGATCGGGGTCATGAGGCCTCCTCGACGGTCTCGGTCCCGAGATAGGCGGCCTGCACGATGGGATCGGCCTGGATCTCGGGCGGTGTGCCGGTGGCGATGATCTTGCCGAAGTCGAGCACGTTGATGTACTCGCACGTGCCCATGACGAAGGACATGTCGTGCTCGACCAGCAGCACGGCGAGTCCTTCGGCCACCAGCGTGCGCAGCAGCGAGGCCATCTCCTCGGTCTCCTCCTCGTTGAGACCCGAGGAGGGCTCGTCGAGCAGGAGCACCTTGGGATTGGTGGCCAGCGCCCGGGCCAGTTCGACGAGACGGGCGGTGCCGGTGGGCAGAGTGCCCACCATGAACTCCGACACCTCGGTGAGTCCGGTCTTGCGCAACAGTTCGTCGCACACCTCGGTGGGATCGAAGCCGGAGCGGTCCCATGTCTTGCGTTGTTCGGCCGCCACCATGATGTTCTCGCGGGCCGACAGCGAACCGAACACCTCCAACTTCTGGAAGGTGCGGGCAATGCCCATGCGGGCCCGTTTGAACGGGTTCTTGTTGGTGATGTCGCGACCCTCGAACAGCACCTTGCCCGAGGTCGGTTCCTGCAGGCCGGTGATGACGTTGAAGCAGGTGGTCTTGCCGGCGCCATTTGGACCGATCAGTCCGGTCACCCGACCGGGGTACACGTCGATGGTGGCGTGGGAGACGGCCTGCAGCACCCCGAAGCGCACGACGACCTCTCGGGTGGACAGGATCGGCTCGGTCATCGTGCACCTCCCGTGGGAACCATCTTCTGTTCGTCGAGCAGATCGGTGACACCCAGCACCCGGTCGAGTTGGGCCACCTTGTCCTCGGTGAACGGTCGAGTGAGACCCATGTCGTTGATGTCGTCGCGACGGATGTCCTGTTCTCGTCGCCGGGCGTCGAGCAGCTCCTTCTCCTCGCGGGCGTCGGCCCGCCATGGCAGCAGACCGGCGAGATCACGTCCGGCGTAGAACACACCACCCTCGGGTCGGTAGGCCATGGTGATGGCGGCGATACCGGGACCGATGAGTGCGAGCTGCGTGAGCCATGAAGGTTCGCCGAAGACCTCGTAGATGGCCGGGAACGACGCCAGACCGATGGCGCCCATGAAGGCGGCGATGGGATAGCGCACGCCCTGGGCGGCCAGCAGCAGCACGATCGGTAGGCCGGCGAACATGGGGAACGAGTCGACGCGCAACGCGCCCTGCTGCAGGCCGAACATGCAACCGGCGAAACCGGCCATGGCGCCCGACAGCATGAACACCGCCATCTTGGTGGTGGTGAGGTTCACGCCCACCGTGGCCGAGGCCGCCGGGGAGTCCGACATGGCGATCCAACGCCGGGCCCAACGGGTGCGACGCAGCATCTCCAACATGAAGAACAACAACGAGAACGTGATGATGAGGAACATGACGAACGCCTTGCGGTCGGTGGCCGCGGCGGAGATGGAGAACCCGAACAGCTTGAGGGGCTCGTAGAGCAGACCCGAGTTGGACGGGTCGAGCAGGCTCGGATGACGGGCGATCACCTTGTCGGTGAACTCGGCGAAGGCCATGGTGGCCAAGGCCAGGTACAACCCTTTGAGGCGCAACGCCGGCAGGGCGATGAGCAGACCGAGCGGGGCACACACCAGCATCACCCACACGATGCCGAGCGGATTGCCGTCGCCCCCGCCGAAGTGGATGAACAGCAGGGCACCCACGCCGGCGATGGCGAAGTTGGCGAACGACACCTGACCGGCCCAGCCGATGAGCGGGATCAGGGACAACATGATGAGTCCGAACACCAGGAACCCGGCGCCGCGGCCCAACCACACCGCCGAACGTTCGCCGAAGTTGGTGCCCGAGAACCACGGGATCCAGCCGTTGGCCCACGCCCCCACGATGGCCACGAGCGTCACCGCACCCAGTGCCGCCTCCCACGGTTTGGTCAGCCGCTCGGTGCGCTTGGTGAGGCGGATCTTGCCGGTCTCCAGACGGGCCTGGGGCAGGAAGAGCAAGGCGATGAACAGGATCACGCAGGGGATGGCCTCACCGGCGTAGTTGAA
>JBJTGD010000099.1:0-7960 GCA_046093735.1 Acidimicrobiia bacterium
CCGGCCCGCCGGGGACGGGGCGCCCGGACGGTGGCGCTCTTGTCCGCCACCGGTGCCGACCGGTTCGTGCTCGTCAGCTGCGCTGCCGCCGCCGCGGGCCGGGACCTCGCCCTGTTGGGTCGGGCCGGCTTTCGACCGCAGCGTTCGGTGGTGGTCGATCTGTTCCCCCACACCCACCACGTGGAGATCGTCACCCTGCTGGAACGGTGAGCGGCGGCAATTGTCGACCGACTGGGTCGGGATTAGGCTCGGCCCATGCACGAAGGACCCACACCCATCGATCCCCGTGGCCCTCGCACCAACCAGGCGGTCCTCGCCCTGGCCCTGGTGCTCGGCTTCGTCACCTCCCAGACCTGGGTCGCACCGTTGTTCGCGGCGGTGCTCTTCATCGGGGCCGCCTTCGGCCCGAAGTGGGGCCCGGTGCTCCGGTTGTACGGCGCGGTGATCCGGCCTCGTCTGTCGCCCCCGAGCGAACTCGAGGATCCGCGTCCCCCGAGATTCGCTGCGTCGGTCGGCGTGGCGTTCCTCACCGCGGCCAGCCTCGCCTTCGTCGCCGGGGCCACGACCCTCGGGTGGATCCTCGCCCTCGTCGTCGCCGCCCTGGCGGCCCTGGCCGCGACGACCGGTCTGTGCGTGGGTTGCGAGATGTACGTGTTGTTCGTGCGCCTGCGCGGCGGTGTGCGGGTCGTGACCGTGGAGCGCGCCGTGTCGGATTCGTCCGACCACACCCCGGCGCGCGCACCTCGACGGGGCGAGTTCGCGTCGGTGCCCGAGTCGTTCCTCGATGGTTCGCCCGTGTGGCTGGTGTTCACCACCGAGTACTGCGCGGTGTGCCCGGGCATCGTGGAGCTGCTGACGTCCGACCGGCCCGGTGAGCGCGTGATCACCCTCGATGTGGCCGATCACCTCGACCTCGCCTCGGCCTACCGGGTCCGGCGCGCGCCCACCGTGGTGCGAGCCGCCGCCGACGGCACCGTGCTGGCCCGACTGAGCGGCGCCGACTCGGTGCGGGCCGAGGTCCGCTCACTGGCCGTTACGTCGATCCCGGCGTGATGCTCGGGGTCGCGGCCGTCGCCTTCGAACCGGACACTCCACTCGACGGTCTCTTCGTCGGTGACGTCCCCGAACCCGAGGTCCCCGAGGGCTGGGTAGTCGTCGACGTGCGCGCGGCGGCGCTCAACCATCACGACCTGTGGAGTCTGCGCGGTGTCGGTCTGCGCGCCGCACAACTCCCGATGATCCTCGGGTGCGATGCGGCGGGTGTGGATCCCGATGGCAACGAAGTGCTCGTGCACGCCGTGATCGCCGATCCCGACGCCGGCGCCGGTGACGAGACGATGGATCCGCGACGTTCTCTGCTGTCCGAGCGTCATCCGGGGACACTCGCCGAGCGAGTGGCGGTGCCGCGCCGGAATCTCGTGCCCAAACCGGCGTCGCTCAGCTTCGCCGAGGCCGCGTGTCTGCCCACCGCGTGGCTCACCGCCTACCGGATGCTGTTCACCAGATCGTCGTTGCGGCCCGGTGACACGGTGCTCGTGCAGGGCGTCGGGGGAGGGGTGGCCACGGCCCTCATCGGTCTGGCCCGCGCTGCCGGAATGCGGGTGTGGGCGACGAGTCGTTCGGAGGAGAAGAGGGCGCGGGCCATCGATCTCGGCGCCCACGCGTCATTCTCGCCCGATGAGCGGCTCCCCGAGCGGGTTGATGCGGTGATGGAGACGGTGGGTCGGGCCACATGGTCGCAGTCGATACGGGCGTTGCGGCCGGGAGGGGAGATCGTGGTGTCCGGCGCCACCACCGGCGACGATCCGCCCGCCGATCTCACCCAGGTGTTCTTCCTGCAGCGCTCGGTCATCGGATCCACGATGGGCACCCGGGCGGAACTCGAACGTCTCGTCCGATTCCTCCACGTCACCGGTCTGCGCCCCGTGATCGACTCGGCGCGGCCCTTGGCCGAGGCCCGGGGGGCGTTCGAGGAGATGGTGGCCGGGGATCTGGTCGGGAAGCTGGTGCTCACCGTCGACCACTGAGCGACGGTGACCCGCCCATCACCCAGTGACGGGAAACCTCGGAAATCCTGCGGGATTGTCACCTCTTCGCCGCTCGGGTGCGCGACGCTTCGGCACCCGGAAATCTCTGGCCATCGCAGTCGGTGGCCGCCGGGTCGCCAAGGAGAAGAGCGTGAACAAACGAGAGTTGGCTGCTGTACTCGCCGAGAAGCTCGACATCGACAAGAAGACCGCCCTCGAGTTCGTCGACGAGTTCATCGCCACCGTGACCGACACGGTGGCGACCGGTGAGGACGTGGTGCTCACCGGATTCGCCAAGTTCCGTCGGGTGCAGCGGGGTCCACGTCTCGCTCGCAATCCTCAGACCGGAGCGACCGTGAAGGTGCCGGCCAAGAAGGCGGCGAAGATCACGCCGTTGAAGGCGTTCAAGGACCAGGTGATCGCCGGCAAGAAGGCCCCGGCCAAGAAGGCCCCGGTGAAGAAGGCCGCGCCGAAGAAGGCTCCCGCCAAGAAGGCCCCGGCCAAGAAGGCGGCGAAGACGACCGCCAAGAAGGCGTCGGCGCGTCGCTGACGTACCGGCTCCACCACGCGCTGCGGCCCGGGCTTTCGCCCGGGCCGTGTCGCGTACGCCCCCTGGGACTTGAACCCAGAACCTGCGGATTAAGAGTCCGATGCTCTGCCAATTGAGCTAGAGGCGCTCGTTGCACTCCGAAACTACCACCGCTGCGACTCCCGCCTGCTCGTGATCTGTTCGTGATCTGCCCGTCTTCCGATCGTCGACCGGTTCCACGGTTCTTCACCACGACGAGCCCCGGTCGGGGACCGGGGCTCGTGCACGGGTCGACGCGTGGCTCGTCGACGATGGGGTGACCGAGGGGACTTGAACCCCCGACCTCCAGGGCCACAACCTGGCGCTCTAACCGAGCTGAGCTACGGCCACCATGGGAACGGTCAGCATAGGGCCACCGACGCGTACGCTTCGACCGAGGCGGGAGGTCGCGCCTCAGGCCTCCGTAGCTCAATTGGATAGAGCAGCCGGTTTCTACCCGGCAGGTTCCGGGTTCGATTCCTGGCGGGGGCGCTCGCTCATCACGCGCCGCCGCGGGGCTCGGCCCTAACGTGTGGGGGTCCGAGCACGGTGCTCGGCGCGAGCCCCGGAGGTCGCAGTGCTTGCACAGGTCACCTACTCCATGCAGTCCGACAGTTCGTCGTCCGGATTGAGTGGCGGCGCACTCGCCGCCATCTACGTCGTCGCCGCCCTCGTGATCATCTTCCACGTCATCGGGTACTGGAAGACCCTCACCAAGGCCGGCGAGACCGGCCCGATGGCGCTGCTCCTCATCATCAGCTGCCTCATCCCCTTCGCGTTCATCCCTGCGCTGAAGATCATCGGTCGCCCGCTCTGGTGGGTGGTTCTGCTTTACATCCCCATCGTGAACTTCGTGGTCCTCGCCATCGTCTCGATCGATCTGGCCAAGCGGTACGGCAAGGGCACGGGATTCGGCATCGGGCTGTGGCTGCTGCCGCCGATCTTCTACATGATCCTCGGCTTCGGCCCCTCGACCTACCGCGGCAACTCCGCCGTCAACGCCTGATCTCCGACCCCGTCGCCGCGCCGGGACCGACGCAGCATCCGGCGCGGCGACGAGGTCGATGACTGCACCACCCATCGGACGCCTGTTGCGCGTCGGGTTGGTGCTGTTGATCACCCTCGTGGCCCTCGAGGCCATGTCGGTGGCCACGGTCATGCCGGTGGTCGAGCAGGACCTCGGTGACCTGGCGCTGTACGGCTGGACGTTCTCGGCGTTCTTCCTCGGAGGACTCGTCGGGGTGGTGGTGGCCTCCAGTGCGGCCGATCGCATGGCCCCATGGATCCCGGTGGCGTGTGCCCTCGTCGTGTTCGTCGCCGGCCTGACCGTGGCCGGACTGGCGCCGTCGATGCTGGTGTTGGTCATGGGACGAGCCCTGCAGGGATTGGGGGCGGGTGCGCTCCCGGCGGTCGCCTTCGTGTGTGTCGGACGCGCCGTACCGCCGGCCGAGCGGCCCCGCGTCCTGGCGTGGATGTCGAGCGCGTGGATGATCCCGTCGGTGGCCGGACCGCTGCTGGCCGCGTGGGTGGCCGAGACGATCGGATGGCGATGGGTGTTCCTCGGGCTGCTGCCGCTGTGTGCCGTGATCGGACCGATGGTGGTGGTGGGCATCCGTGCCGTGTCTGCGCCCCCTGACGACACCGCACCGCGCAACATCGGCGGCGCGCTGGCCGTGGCACTCGGTGCGGGCGTGCTCCTCGCCGGACTCGGGGCCGGGCAGTGGTGGTTGTTCGCGCCGGGAGTGGTGATCGGGCTGGTGATCTTGGTGCCGTCGTTCCGGCGACTCACCCCCGCCGGCACGCTGCGCGCGGCGGTCGGGTTGCCGGCCACCGTGGCCTCGAGGGGCCTGCTCGGCATGGCGTACCACGCCGTCGACGCCTACGTGCCCTTCGCGGTGACCACCGTGCGCGGTGCGCCACCGATCATGGGTGGTCTGGCCCTGCTCACTGCGTCGGGCACGTGGACGATCGCATCCTGGGCGCAGGTCCGCCTGGTGCACACGATCGGTCCGGTACGGCTGGTGCGGATCGGGTTCACGCTGATGACGCTCGGCAGTGCCCTGATGGTGGCGGTGCTGTCCCCGAGTGTCCCGGTGTGGACGGCTCTCGTGGCGTGGGGCATCGGGGGCTTCGGCATCGGTCTGGCGTGGGCGCCCATCACCCAGACCGGCCTCGCGGCCGCCGCACATGGACAGGAGGGTCGGGTCACGACTTCTCTGCAACTGGCCGACATGCTCGGGATCGCCATCGGCACGGGAGTGGCTGGCGCCGTACTGGCCACCCTCGCCGAATCGACCGGTCGAGACGTGCCCGGACTCGTCATCACCTTCGTGGCCGGCGGGGTGATCTCGCTGCTCGGCGCCTCGCTCGCCACTCGTCTCGGAGCGGGACGACCGGCGTCGGTGGAGACCGCCCTCGTGGGCGGGCACTAGGTTGAGTTCGCTGCCGGGGCAGGGGGGCTCATGGGTGACATCGCAATCGACGAACGCGGGCGGGTGCAGTTGTCATTCCACTGCCCGACGCGGATGAGAGTGGCCCGATGAAGCTCGCCCTCGGACTCGATCTCTATCGGGGCGCCGAGTTGCGGATGCCCATCGAGCAGGTCCGACTCGCCGAGGACCTGGGCTTTCACTCGGTGTGGACCGCCGAGGCCTACGGATCCGATGCGCTCTCGCCCCTCGCCTATCTGGCCGCACTCACCACCCGCATCAAGTTGGCCACCGGCGTGACCCAGATCGCAGCGCGCACCCCGGCGGCGACGGCGATGCACGCCCTCACCATCGACGCCCTGGCCGGTGGCAATCGCACGATCATCGGTCTCGGTGTGTCGGGTCCGCAGATCGTCGAGGGTTGGTACGGCCAACCGTGGGGGAACCCCAATCGTCGGTTGCGCGAATACGTCGCCATCATGCGCAAGGTGTTCGCCCGCGAACCGCTCACCAACGATGGTGTGGAGTTCCCGTTGCCCTACACGGGTCCGGGTGCGGTCGGGCAGGGCAAGCCTCTGCGATCGATCCTCCACCCCGCAGGGGAGATCGAGATCTGGTTGGGAGCGGGAGGACCTCGCAACACCGAACTGTGTGCCGAGGTGTGCGACGGCATGTTGCCGATGGGTTGGGGAGAGGATGGTCCCCAGGTCTACGGACCCCATCTCGATGCGGGATTCGCCGCTCGGGGCGGGCGTCCCGCGCACTTCGAGATCTTCGGCGGTGTGCAGGTCGTCCTGACCGACGACGTCAAGGGCGCGATCGACGCCATGAAGCCGCTCACCGCCATGTACGTCGGCGGTATGGGTTCGGCGACGCACAACTATCACCGTGAGGCGATGGCCCGGCGCGGCTATCCCGAGGCGGCCCAGCGCGTCCACGAGTGCTGGCTCGCCGGCGACCGTCAGGGGGCCATCGACGCCATCCCCGACGAGTACTTCGACGACGGCTCGCTCATCGGTTCACCGGAGCGCATCCGTTCACGCTGGGAGCGGTGGACCCGGATGGGATTCACCGGTCTCATCGTCCGGTCCGACGATCCCGCGGGGATCGAACTGCTCGCCGATCTGGCGGGCACGCGCGAGACCACCGGCAACTGACGAACGCGGCGACGGAGGTCGCCCCACCACAGGGGGAACCATGGGGGAGTACGAGACGATCATCGTCGATCGGCCGATCGATCACGTGTGCCGGATCACGTTGGATCGGGCCGACAAGCGGAACGCAATCTCCACCCCGATGCGTCGGGAACTGCTCGAGGTGCTCGAGGGCAACGACGTCGACGACTCCGTGCGCGTCACCATCATCCGCGGCTCGGGCCCGTGCTTCTCGTCGGGCTACGACCTCGGTGGTGACCTCATGGAGCAGCCACCGTTCCACACCGCACCCGGTGACGGTTCGTGGGCCCGGCACGTCACCCAGAACTGGTTCGACTTCTGGGACCTGGCCAAGCCCGTCATCGCCCAGGTCCACGGGTACGCCATCGCCGGTGCGACGGAGCTGGCCCAGGCCTGCGACCTCGTCTACGTCGCCGCAGACGCCCGGATCTCCTATCCGATCGTGCGCGTGGCCTCTCCTCCCGACTTCGAGTACCACGAGCCATTGCTGGGCATGCGACGAGCGATGGAGATCATGCTCACCGGAGGGGAGATGGACGGCGCCGAGGCGGCACGCATCGGTTGGGCCAATCGTTCGTTCGCGGTCGACGATCTCGACGAGGAGGTCCTCGACGTGGCCGCTCAGATCGCGGCCGTGGCCAGCGATCTGGCCCAGATCAACAAGCGGATGGTGCACCGGCAGGCCGAGATCATGGGCGTGCGCGCCGCCATCCGGGCCGGATCGGAGTTCCAGGCCCTGGCCGGTCACCAGCGCTCGGTGGAGGCGTTCCGCGCTGATCCGCTGGGCACGATGAAGCGCCACAACGCCGCCGACGCCGAGCGACGGGCGGCGCGAGAGGAACGTCGCTCGGCCCGGTGAACGCTCCGACCACCACCGCCAGTGGCGGCACCCATTCGATGTCGCGCCTACGTCTGTGGGTGATCTTCTTCGGCATCCTGCTCGGCGCGACCCTCTCGGGACTCGATGGTGCCATCGTCGCCACCGCCGCGCCCACGATCCTCAGCGAACTCGGCAGCGTCTCGCTGCTCCCGTGGCTGACCACCAGTTACCGGTTGGCTCAGGTGTGCACGATGGCGTTGTACGGCAAGGTGGGCGACATCCTCGGCCGAAAGCGGGTGTTCGCCTTCGCGGTGCTCACCTACATGCTCGGTTCGGTGCTGTGCGGCGCGGCCCAGTCGATGCCGATGCTCATCGGGACACGCGTGTTGCAGGGATTCGGAGCCGGCGGCATCACCGCACTGGCCATGGCTCTGATCGCCGACGTCATGCCCGCCGATCGTCTGGGTCGGTACCTCGGTTACACCGGTGTGGTCTTCGCCGTGACCGCCGTGCTCGGACCGTGGGCCGGTGGGTTCTTCACCGACAACTTCTCGTGGCGTTGGGCATTCTTCGTGAACATCCCCAGCGGGATCCTGTGTCTGGCCACCATCGCGTTGGTGCCCACCTCCACCAACCGGGTCCGACATCGGGTCGACGTCGTCGGCGCCGCGCTCATCGCCGGCGCGCTCGCCTCACTGCTCCTCGCCATCGGCGGAACCGGAGGTGAGGTCCACTGGGTCAGTGTGCGCACCATCGGTCTCGCCCTGCTATCGGTGACCCTCATCACGCTGTTCGTCCTGCACGAGCGACGAACCGACGAGCCGATCCTGCCCCTGCGCGTGGTGTTCGGTCGGGTCCGAACGCGCACAGACGAAGTGTCGGCAACCGCCAGCGGCCGAGTACGAGATCGACGATGAGCAGGAGCACGATCCACATCGGGG
>JBJTGD010000100.1:0-4197 GCA_046093735.1 Acidimicrobiia bacterium
GATCGAGACCCGCCCGTCGGCCGCCGAGGCGGCCCGGGTCGAACAACGCGGCTACGTCGTGGCGCGGGCCCACAAGGCGGCCGCTCTCGGTCGGATCCTCGACGTCGAGTCCCCCGACGCGGCGATCGTGTTCTGCCGCACCCGGACCGAGGTCGACCAGTTGACCGAACTGCTCAATGGACGCGGCTACCGGGCCGAAGCACTACACGGCGGGATGAACCAGGAGGCGCGTGATCGCGTCATGGGTCGGGTGCGCAACGGCACGGCCGATCTGCTCATCGCCACCGATGTGGCCGCCCGGGGCCTCGACATCGACCTCCTCACTCACGTGGTCAACTACGACGTGCCCTCGGCACCGGAGTCGTATGTCCACCGCATCGGGCGGGTCGGTCGTGCCGGGCGCGAGGGCGTGGCCATCACGCTGGTCGAACCGCGCGAGCACCGACAGCTGGCCGACATCCAGCGCGCCACCTCCGATGCGATCCGCATCGAGAAGATCCCGTCGGTCGCGGATGTGAACGAACGACGGATGGGTCAGACCATCGACGCGTTGCGGTCGGCGATGGAGGATTCCGACGAGCTCGATCACTACCGGGCCGTGATCGACGAGTTGTCGGCCGAGGCCGACCTGTTCGACATCGCGTTGGCGGCGGTGCGACTGGCCCATGGGTTGGCGGGCACCGTGGAGAACGAGCAGGAGATCCCCGAGGTGGAGTTGCGTCGCGACCGGCCCGATCGTCGCACCGAGCGAGTGGATCGCGGTCCGGGTCGACCGACGCGTTCCGACAGAGGTCAGCGTGACGGAGGGCGGCGTGACGGAGGGCGGCGCGACGGTGACCGGCGCGATGCCGGTCGACGCGGACGTTCCGGCGGTCGGGACATGACGCGCCTGTACTTCCCCATCGGCCGCTCGTCACGGGTCGGGCCCGGCGATCTGGTCGGTGCCATCGCCGGCGAGACCCGCCTGTCGGGCAACGACATCGGATCGATCGAGGTCACGGATCGGTTCTCGTTGGTGGAGGTGCCGACCGAGTCGGTGGACGAGGTCCTCGGAGCCATGGCCCGCACCACCATCCGTGGTCGCCGGGCCGCACCCCGTCGCGAGCGGTTCGAGCGCCGCTGACGCCGACGTGCTTCACTTCCGTCGGAGGAGGGGGAGCATGCGCTATCCGGAGGGAGAGGTACGAGCCGCCTACGAGAACTTCGTGGCGGTGGGTGAGAGTGGCGACTGGAACGCGTGGGCCGACCTGCACACGGTCGACGGGGTGTGGGTCGAGCACCATCTGGGCACGTTCCGGGGCCGGGAGGAGATCCGACGAGCCATCGTCGAGGTGATGGCCATGGCCCCGTCGACCATGACGTTCCCGGTCGAGTGGGTGGTGTTCGACGGCAACCGCGTCGTCTACTACCCGTGGCAGGTGCTGCCCCACCCGTCCGGCGGCGAGGACCTGCGCTTCGGATGCGTGACCATCCTCGAGTACGCCGGCGACGGGCAGTTCTCCTACCAGGAGGACCTGTACAACCCCAACGAGGGCGAGAAGACGTTCGGCGCGTGGATCGCCGCCGGCGGGGTGCTGCCGACCACCGACTGAGAGCTCAACCCGTCAGGTCCACCCCGGCGTCGAGGGCCACGACGCGGAACTTGTCGGCCAGCGACTCGACCGTCTCGTGGGCGTTGAGGCCACTCGGGTTGGGCAGGATCCACAGTCGCGCGCCCTCGAAGAATCCCTCCGCCGGGCCCATGACCGCGCGTCGATCCCCCATGGCCTGACGCCACGAGGTCACTCCGAGCACGGCCACCACGCTCGGTCGACAGCGACGAACCAGTTCACGCAGTCGCTCGCCGCCCTCGCGCAACTCCTCGATCGACAGCTCATCAGCACGGGCCGTGGCGATCGGGCACATGTTGGAGATGCCGATGCCCCGCTCGACGAGATCGGCGCGATCGGCCGGTTCGAGACCGCACGACGCATCGACGAGCCGAGCGGTCAGACCAGCCCGGTGCATGGCAGGCCAGAACCGGTTGCCCGGTCGGGCGAAGTGCGCGCCGACCGCAGCCGTCCACAGACCCGGGTTGATGCCGACGAACAGCAGTCGCACCGGATCGGGCACCAGGTCGTCGACCGTCGCCCCTCGGTAGGCGGTCAGTTCGGCACGCGTCGGTCGACGTCCGCTGATCGGCTCCGGCGTCAACCGATCCGGCCCCGATCCTCGAGCAGCGAGGGATCGGCCCGCAGTTCGACGCGAGCCATGGCCTCCCAGAAGCCGATGAAGCCGTTGCCGTCGTTGTTGCGCCCCCGCTCGAGCCACCACTCGGGCACGGCGGTCTCTCGCCGACCCCCGGCGGCGCGGATGTGCCACGCCCGCTGACAGCGCTGCTCGAGCGCCACGGCCCGCTGGAACACGGCTCTGATCGTCGAACCCAGCACGAACACTCCGTGGCCGGCCAGGAGCGCGAGGTTGGCATCGCCCATGGCCTCGACGGCGTCGCGCGCGGCGCTGGCCACGTCGACGCCCCCGCCGTACTCGTCGACCAGCACCAGATCACCGCCACCGCCCAGACCCGAGCTCTGGTCGTAGACGGGAGGGATCTCGCCCATGTCGGCCCACACCGTCCCGTACAACGGATGGCTGTGCATGGCCACGCCCACCTCGTGACGCGCCCGATGCAGCTCGAGGTGCAGCGGGATGCCCAGCGGCGCCGGCCAGTCCCCCTCCAACACGTTCCCGTCGAGGTCGATGCGGAGCAACTGCGACGGTCGCAACTCCTCCCAGGTCAGGAACCACGGATTGCACAGCAGAGTGCCGTCGCCGAGATTCACGGTGATGTGACCGGCGAGGTGGTCGGCGTAGCCCTCGCGCCACAGCGCGCGGGCCAACAGCACGAACTCCTGTGACAGCGTGAGTTCGGGCAACAGCGCCCCCGGTCTCGGCTCGAATCCCATGTACTCCCCCGGAAGGTCGTCGACACCGCGACACTAGGGTGCGGCGATGCGATTCGAGGGCAAGAGGATCTTCGTCACCGGCGCCGCCCGAGGGATCGGCGCCGAGACCGTGCAGTTGTTCCGCGAGGAGGGCGCCACCGTTGTCGGCGTCGACGTTCTCGAGGCCGACGGGGTCGGGCACTGCGACGTGACCGACCCGGAGCAGGTCCGGGCGTCGATGGATGCCGCCGTCGCCGAGATGGGCGGACTCGATGTGCTGTGCAACGTGGCTGGCGTGAACTGGTTCGCCAAGATCGATGACATCACCCTCGACCACTGGAACCGTCAGATCGCCATCAACCTGACCGGACCGTTGCTCGTCACCCAGGCCGCCCTGCCGCATCTGCGCGCCAGCACGGGCAACATCGTCACCGTCGGTTCCATCTCGGGGATGCAGGGCCAGCCCTACAACTCCTCCTACTGCGCTACCAAGGCCGGGCTCCACCTGTTCATGCGCTCACTGGCCGTAGAACTCGCGCCCGAGGGCATCCGCGTGAATCTCGTGGCGCCGGGCGGTGTGCAGACCGCGATGACCGAGACCGCCCTGCAGGGCGTCAAGGGCGACATCGACTACAGCGTGTTCCCCAAGATGATGGGGGTGCTGCCCGGGATGATGCCGCCGCGCAAGATCGCTGAGGCCATCGCCCACCTCGCGTCGGACGCAGCCAGCACCACCACGGGAATCGTCCTGCGCGTGGACAACGGCACGTTGTGGTGAGCGACCTCGAGGAGATCCGTCGGCTGAAGGCCCGGTACTTCCGGCTGATGGACACCAAGCAGTGGGACGCGTTGCGCGAGGTCTTCACCATCGACGTCCGCATCGACACCACCGAGGATTCCGGAACCGTCATCATCGGGGTCGACGAGTATCTGCCGTTCCTCGTCGGACAGATCGGCAACGTCATCACCGTCCATCACGGCCACATGGACGAGATCGAACTCGTCGATACCGACACGGCCACCGGGATCTGGGCCATGGAGGACGAACTGTGGTGGCCCGAGGGTTCTCCGATCCGCTACCTGCACGGGTACGGGCACTACCACGAGTCCTATCGCCGGACGCCCGCCGGATGGCGCATCGCCGAGATGCGCCTCACCCGGCTGCACCGGATCTTCGAGTTCGCCGACTGAGCCCGACCGCGGGCCCCGCTCAGGACAACAACTTGGACTTGGCGGCCGCGAACTCCTCGTCCGAGAGCGCGCCCGAGCGATG
>JBJTGD010000101.1:0-5971 GCA_046093735.1 Acidimicrobiia bacterium
CAGCCACGCCCCGCCCTCGGCCGGCGACTGGCCCCCGCCGCGCGCCCCCGACGGGTGCCCCACGGCACCACCGGAGCCGACATCCAGGTCGTGGTCGGCGACGGCCTGTCGGCGGCAGCCGTGCACGCGCAGGTCCCGACACTGCTGCCCCTGCTCGCTCGCCTGTCGGCCGAACGGGGCTGGTCGTGGGGTCGTCCCTTCGCCGTACGTCACTGTCGAGTGGGCATCGTCGATGACATCGGCGACGTCCTCGACCCGGAGATCGTGGTGCTGCTCATCGGTGAACGCCCCGGACTGGGCACCGCCGAGAGCCTGTCGGCCTACTTGGCCCACCGCCCGCGCCCGGGCTGCACCGACGCCGACCGCAACCTCCTGTCCAACATCCATGCCCGGGGCACGCCGGTCGAAGAGGCGGCGCTGCGCATTATCGCCTACGTCGAGGCGTTGCGGGCCGCCGGATGCAGCGGTGTCAGCATGAAGGAGCCGGACGCGCCACTGACGCGCCCGGCCCTCGACGGCGAGTGAACCGGTCGATCAGCGACCGACGAGACCGGCGTCCACCTTCATCTGCAGACCGGTGACGTACCGCGCCTCGTCACTGGCCAGATAGATCACCGCATTGCTCACGTCCACCGGATCGATGAACTCGACGGGCATGGTGTTCATGAACACCGGGCCGACGGTGAAGGCGCGCTCCTCGATGAGCGCGCCGAGACCGGGTACGTCACCCATCGGGGTCGTCACTCCGGACTGGTGGATCGAGTTGACGCGGATGTTGAACTCGCCGTACTCGATGGCCAAGGCATTGGTGACACCGACCAGTCCGTGCTTGGCCGCTGTGTACGACAGCGTGAACGGCTGACCCTTCAGACCGGCCGACGAACTGATGACGATGATGCTTCCGCCCTTGCCCCGTTCGAGCAGGTGGGGCAGCACCGCTTGGATCGTGTTGAACGCGCCGGTGAGGTTCACGTCGATGACGTCCTGCCACTGCTGCTGGGTCAGCTCGTGCGTGCGGGCCCAGTTGAGGATGCCGGCGTTGGCCACGACGGTGTCGATGTAGCCGAGCTCGGCGATGCCGCGCTCGGCCAGCGCCTTCAGCGCGTCCGGATCACGCACGTCGACCCGGTCCCAGACACAACGTCGACCGGTGGCTTCCACCAGACGCACCGTCTCGTCGAGCTCGGCGGGGGTCGCCGGCGTCACGCCACTGGTGCCCACCGGCCCGCAGATGTCGCTGATGATCACATCGGCGCCTTCGGCGGCCATGCACACCGCGTGCGAACGGCCCTGTCCTCGTGCTGCACCGGTGATGAATGCGACCTTGCCGTCGAGACGTCCCACGATGCTCTCCCTGTGCGTGCTGGCCGGCCACCACGGCCGGACGACGGGCAGAACCTAGTCGGCGTCGACCGACGGCCCGCCGGCGTGGCATGGTCTCGACGCGCCACAGCCGCCCGACGTGGGCCGGCGTCGAGGGGGAGCCATGGCCGTTCGCAATCTGTACCTGCACGAGGTGGTCGACATCGTCGGGCAGGGTCAGTACGACTACATGGAGCACCTGTGGCAGGACCCGGTGCTGCGCATGCCCGAGATGTTCGGACTCCAGGGTTCGTTCTACGTGTGTGCCGCCGGGGGTGGTCGGTGGCCGCAGGTCATCAACATCTGGGACATCGGTTCGAAGGGTTGGCAGGGCTGGGCCGCCAACGTCGACCGCATGAACCTGAAGCGCCGCAAGGCCTTTTACGGCGACTGGTGGGACAAGGCCGCCACCTGGCGCACCGGCGGCTTCGACCGTCTGTGCGCCGGTGTGCCCGGCTCACCCTCCACCGAGGAGATCCGCGCTGCCGGCATCACCGGCACGCTGTTCGTTCACGAACTGCTCACCGTCCGGCCCGGCAGCGCACTGGAGTTCCTCGCTGCCGCGGTCGAACGACGGGTGCCGCTCATGGCTGACTACGGCCATCAGGCCACCGGCCTCTACGAAGTCACTTCGAACCAGCACGAAGTGGTGATGGTGTGGGCCACCGACATCCCGTCGCAGGTGCGGCTGCGCCAGAACCGCGACACCACACGCGGATTGTGCGACGAGGGTGAGGTCGACGAGCGCCTCGTCGAATGGGAGCGCCTCAGTGCCGACTTCGTCACCGGGGGCGACACGCACCTCATGACGCCATTGCCGCGCACCGTCTACGGACCCGACGACTGGGAGGACGCGTCGCTCGAGCAGTGGCTGGCCGCCACCGACACCCCCCTCACCAAGGAATGACCGTGAACGACGAACGTCCGCTCCATGGTCTCAACGTCGTGGTCACCGGCAGTGGTCGCGGTATCGGTGCTGCCGCTGTCGAACGCATCGCGGCCGAGGGAGCCAACGTCGTGGTCAACAGCACCGGCGCCAATCGGGCCGAGACCGTCGAAGCCGTGGTCGCCCGCATCAACGCCGGCGATGGTGGTCGGGCGGTGGCCTGCTGTGGTGACGTCGCCGACGATGCCTTCGCCGCCGAGTTGATCGCCACATGTGTCGACGCGTTCGGTTCGCTCGACTCACTGGTGAACATCGCCGGGATGGGCGCCGGACCGGGCCAGACCTTCATCGACGAACCCTCGCCGGAGCGGTGGCAACGACTGCTCGACGTGCACCTCTCCGGCACGTTCAACTGCTGTCGCCACGCCGTTCCCCATCTGCGCGAGCGCGGCGGTTCGATCATCAACACGACGTCCCATGCCTTCCTCGGGATCTACAGCGGCAACGGCTATGCGGCGGCCAAGGGTGGTGTGGTCAGTCTCACGTGGGGCATGGCCGCCGATCTGCGCAACACGGGCATCCGCGTGAATGCCATCGCTCCCGGCGCCCGTACCGACATGTCGACGGGCGACCAGTACGAGAAGCAGATCTGGGCCCTGTTCGAGCGCGGCGCACTCACCGAGGCCATGCGCGACGCGTCGCTGCGCGTCGCCGGTCCCGAGTTCGTCGCCCCGATGTACGCCTGGCTCGTCGGACCCGGCTCGGCGGGCATCACCGGTCGCGTGTTCTCGGTGACCGGCAACTTCGTGGGCCTGTTCCCCAGGCCCAAGGAGACGACCTTGGCCGAGCGTCCGAACGTCGACGGGCCGTGGTCACTCGACGACCTCGACCGGCTGCTGGCCAAGGAGTCCTGAGGACGGACCGCGACGGGTCCCGGACAAATCATACGAAATCTGTCACTTGAATTGATTCGCCGATAACCACGACCGGTGCTCCTCTCCCCCCGAGCCGCACTGGCCACCCGTCACGGCAAGGAGGCGATCTTCGCCCCCGCTCTGGCGCGACTCGGGGTCGAAGTCGTCGTCGCTCCGCTCGACACCGACATCTTCGGCACCTTCTCCGGCGAGAGAGAGCGCGAGGGGACCCCGCTCGAAGTGGTCGAGCGCAAGGCCCGGGCGGCGGCCGACGCCACCGGACTGACGGTGGGCCTGGCCTCGGAGGGCAGCTTCGGCACGCACCCGACCGTTCCCTTCGCCATCGTCGACACTGAACTGGTGGCGTGGGTCGACACGGCCATCGACCATGTGGTGATCGAACGAGCGGCCTCGATCTCCGCCGTGGCCCCGACCGAGTCGATCGACGATCCGGACCGCTGCGCCGACCTGCGCGTGGTGCGCGGCTTCCCCGAGCAGGCCGCCATCGTCGTGATCGATCGTCACGGAGCGCGCACCGTGGTGGCCAAGGAGGTGCGCGACATCGACACCCTGCGTGTTGCAGTGACCGAGGGGCTGCGATACGGGCCGGTCCTCGTCGAACCCGATCTGCGCGCCCATTGCTGTCCCGACCGACGAACGGTGATCGCCACTGCGGTCGGCCGACTCGCCGATCGTCTGACCCGGCGGTGCCCGGCCTGCGACACCTGCGGATTCGGCTCCGACCGCACTCTGCCCGGACAACCCTGCGCGTTGTGCGGTCTGGCCACCACCCGCCCGCGGGCCGACGTCCTCGAGTGCGGTCGTTGCGGCCACACCGTGATCGAGGCGCGTGCCGGCGAGGCCGATCCGACCCACTGCGATCGCTGCAATCCCTGACCCCCCGATCCGACAGGAGCGACATGTCCAGCACCAACGACGTGAAGGTGTGCATCGTGGGCACCGCCCGACACACATGGCGCACCGACGATGTCGCGCCCGAACCGCTGACGATGTGGGAGGAAGTGGCTCGCGCCGCCATCGATGACGTCGGGGCTTCACGCGACGTCGTCGCTGAACTCGATCACCTCGGAGTGGTGCACACCCAGTCGTGGCCCTACGACGATCCGGTGGCCCGACTCGGCGCGCGACTGGGCCGGGACGATCTGTCCGGCGCCGATTCGATCCTGGCGGGCACCTCGCCGCAGCGCATGCTCGACGAGGCGGCAGCGGCCATGGTGCGGGGCGAGATCTCGGCCGCCCTCGTCGTCGGCGCCGAGGCTCAGGCCACCCTGCAACGTCTGGAGAAGGCCGGAGAGACGCCGGACTGGTCGTTCCGCGATCCCGCGCCGGTCGGGGTCGAGGCCATGTTGTCGGAGTGGTACCTGCCCACCGAGTTCCGCCACGGGATCCTGCCGGCATGGCTCACCTTCGCCCTGCTCGGTCAGGCCCGCTGGGCGGCGCGCGGCGCTCGCGCCACCGACCGATCGCTGATGTTCGAGCAGTTGGCGGCCATCAGCGCAGTGGCCGCCATGTCGCCGTACGCGTGGTTCCCCGTGGCCCACAGTGCCGAGCGATTGTCCTCCACCGCCGACGGCAACCGCATGGTGGCCACGCCGTTCACCAAGCTGACCACGGCATTCCCGTTCGTCGACATGGCCGCGGCCAACGTGATGGTCACCGAGACCGTGGCCGACCGCTGGGGTGTACCCGCCGACCGACGCGTGTACCTGCGCGGCTGGGGCTTCGCCCGCGATGCTTCCCACATCGCGGCTCGTACCGACCTCGCCTCGTCACCGGCAATGCGCGCCGCCACCTCCGATGCCATGGCCATGGCCGGAGTCGATCGCGACGAGATCGACGTGTTCGACCTCTACAGCTGCTTCGGGACCGCCGTGCAGTTCGCCCGCGACGCGATCGGACTCAGCGACGATGATCCGCGACCGGTCTCGCTCACCGGCGGTCTGCCCTTCCACGGCGGTCCGGGCTCCAACTACATGGGTCACTCCATCAGCGCAATGGTCGAGCACCTTCGCAGCGGCGCGGCGACGACGGCGATGGTGACCGGTGTCGGGATGCACATGACCAAGCACGTGGCTGCGGTGTGGTCCACCGATCGGGGCACGACGCCACTGTCGTCGAAGTCGGACCCACAGCGCACTGTGCTCGATGATGGGGTCGAAGCGCCGGCCGTGCGCGACACCGCCGAGGGTCCGGTGACCATCGAGGCCGCGTCGGCCATCTACGACCGCTCCGGCGAACCGACCTCCGTCGTCGCCATCTGCGAGCTGACCGATGGGTCGCGGTGCTACGCCCTGAGCACCGAGGCCGACGTCATCGCTGCGGTCGCGACCGACCGTTGGGCGGGTACGCCGGCGTCGGTAGCCCCGACCGACGCCGGCGTGAACCTCCTGCGTCTCTGAACGGGCCGATCACCACCGATCGGCCCGGTGGGACTCAGCGCGGCGCAGGCGACTCGAGGGTGATCCACCCCTTGCCGTCACAGGCCGGGCAAGGGCCGACCGAGGACAGATCGCACAGCGGGCAGGGCTCGACCAGATTGGCCAGCTCAGCCTCCAGCGCGGCCATGGCACGGTCGGAACCGCCGCCGAGCACCGTGGTGGACGGGTTCATCGGGGTCGAGGTGTGCATGTCGTGGCCTCCTGGGCGGTGCGGACGTCAGAACTATAGAAGTAGAAAACACGAAAAACAACTCATAAGATACAGGCACCCTATTCAAGGAGAGCCCCATGCCCAGCCCCACCAGCCCCACCCCGATCACGGTCGCCCATGGCGACGGCATCGGACCCGA
>JBJTGD010000102.1:0-14105 GCA_046093735.1 Acidimicrobiia bacterium
TGAGGCCGAGGGCGCCGGCGGCCAGTCCCTCGTCGAGCACGGCGGCCATGGCGGAGATCTCGGCTGCGGTGGCGGCCCGCTGCCACGCATCGGCACCCATCACGTAGGTGCGCAGCGTCACGTGCCCGAGGTAGCCGGCCATGTGCACGGCGGTGGGGGCCGAACCCAATGCCGACATGTACTGCGGCCACGTCTCCCAGCTCCACGGGATCTCGTGCTGGAACGCGCCCAGTGGGAGGTCCTCGAGGAAGCACAGCAGATCGACGATCTCGTCCCGCTGGGGTCCGGCGATGACCGGGGCGATCGAGTTGCCGCAGTTGCCGAACACCATCGAGGTGTTGCCGTGGGCGGGGAGCGGATCGAGGGCCGGGTCCCACCACATGGCCCCGTCGAGGTGGGTGTGGGTGTCGATGATCCCGGGGGCCACGGTGCACCCGGTGGCGTCGATCGCCGGTTCGGCGCCGACCAGGCCCGGGCCGATCTCCACGATGTGGCCGTCGCGCACGCGCACGTCGGCCGGTCGGCCCGGCGCACCGGTTCCGTCGACGACGATTCCTCCCGTCAGCAGTAGGTCGTTCATGGTCATCTCCCCCTCGCAGCGACTGTACCCGGTGCATGTGCATGCCCCTAGGCTCGGGAGCCGTCGCCCAGTGAGGAGCCTGCCGTGACCGTGCACGATCGACCGTTCGGACGCCACTTCGAGGACTTCGAGGTCGGTGACGTGTATCGCCATTGGCCGGGGAAGACGATCACCGAGGCCGACGATCATCTCTTCTGCATGATCACCATGAACCACCACCCGACGCACACCAACAACTGGTACGCCGAGAACGAGTCGCCGATGGGCAAGCCGCTGGTGGTGGGCAATCTCGTCTACTCGTTGGTGCTCGGCATGTCGGTGCCCGATGTGAGTGGTGCGGCCATCGCCAACCTCGAGATCGAGTCATTGAAGCACGCCAAGCCGACGTTCCACGGCGACACCATCTACGCCGTCACCAAGGTGCTGTCGAAGAAGGAGACCTCCGACGGCAAGCGCGGTGTGGTCAAGGTCGAGACGAAGGGCATCAATCAGCGCGGCGAGGAGGTCTGCGAGTTCCGGCGCAGCTTCCTCGTGTGGCAGCGCGATTCGGCCCCGGCCCGCGGCTATCCCTACGGCGACGACGTCTTCGCCGTCGACTGACCCGACCTTCGGGCGCATGGACGTCGCCGCGCTCCTCGACTGGGCTGCCGGTCGACGAGCCGATCTCCCATGGCGTCACACCCGTGACCCCTGGGCGGTCCTCGTCTCCGAACTCATGCTGCAGCAGACGCAGGTCTCGCGGGTCGCGCCCCGCTGGCAACGGTTCCTCGAACGCTTCCCGACCGCAGTGGTGTGCGCCGATGCGGGCGTCTCGGCGGTCATCGACGAGTGGGCCGGCCTCGGGTACAACCGCCGAGCCGTGAACCTGCATCGATGCGCCGTCGCAGTGCGCGATGCCCACGGTGGCATGGTCCCCGACGAGCTCACCGGGTTGCTCGCGCTCCCCGGGATCGGGCCCTACACGGCCCGGGCCGTGCTGACCTTCGCCTTCGAACGCGACATCGCCGTCGTCGACACCAACGTCGGGCGCGTGCTGGCGCGGCAGTCGGGTGATCGACTCACTGCGTCGAGCGCGCAGCGCGTCGCCGATGACCTCGTGCCGGTCGGATCGGGGTGGTCGTGGAACCAGGCGATGCTCGATCTCGGCGCGTTGGTGTGCACCAAGCGATCACCCGCATGCGAGACGTGTCCCGTGGCCACGACCTGCGCGTGGGTCACTGCCGGTCGCCCCGAGCCCGATCCGGCCATCGGGTCGGCCGGTGTCGGGCGCGGCCAGTCGCGCTTCGAGGGATCGTTCCGGCAGGGGCGGGCCCGCCTGCTCGACGTCGTGCGACACGGACGACCCGTGCACCCGGACGAGTTCGTGGCCGCCTGTGGCTGGGAGGCGCGACCCGACGCGACCGACGAGGCCCACCGGGCGGCATCGTCCTTGGCCGGCGATGGGTTGGTGGCCGTGCGCGCCGATGGGTCGCTGGTACTGCCCTGACTCAGGTCAGGAAGTCCATGACGAGGCGGTTGAACTCGCCGGGGCGTTCGACCTGCAGGAAGTGGCCGCAGTCCTCCACGATCTCCGCTCGCGATCCCGGCGCCAGTGAGGACGCGGCGTCGACGGCGAACTCGACGCCGATGCAGCCGTCTTTGCGACCGTGCAGGTAGAGCGTGGGTTGCGGGGGAGCCGATCCCATCACCGCCGAGATGGCATCGAGTTCGGGCGGAGGTGGTGTGGTGCCCCACGTGGCGCGGTAGTACCCGAGCGCGGCGGCGAGGTTGGCGGGGTCGCCGAGTGCGGCGCGCACATGGGCCATGTCCTCGGCCGGTTCGTGACCCGGTGACCAGTCCCGCCACAGTCGGTCGATGAAGGCGAGGTCGTCCATGCCCACCACGAAGTCGGCCAACCCCACCTGGAAGAAGAACATGTACCAGGAGCGTCGCAACTGGTCGTAGGTGAGCATGGCGTTGGCCATCGCCGCTGGAGGTGGCACCGCCGCAGCCACCACCCGACGCCACCGGTCGGGTGCTGCGCTGCCGGCGCCGTAGACCGCCAGTGCGCCCCAGTCATGACCGATGAGCACGGCATCGCCGTCGGCCCCGAGCGCCTCGTGCAGCGCCAGCGCATCGGCGGCCAAGTTGGCCGTGTGGTAGCGGCCATCGGCCGGGATGCCGGTGGGGGCGTAGCCGCGCAGGAACGGCGCCACGGCGCGGAAGCCTGCGCCAGCCAGAGCCGGGAGCAGATGACGCCACCCGTGGGCGGTGTCGGGGAAGCCGTGCAGGCACAACGCCAGCGGACCCGAGTCGCCGGCCACGAGGCAGCCGAAGGTGAGGTCGGGGGTGTCGATGAATACGAGGTCGGGAGTGGTCATGGCCCGACCGTAGGCGCCTCGACGTATCGGTGTGGTTTCCGTCACTCCCTGTTCACATCGCGCAGGTCGTGTCCTACTGTCCCCGCACCGTGCCGCCGAGGGGGTGAGAGTGGAGATCACGTTCTACGGCGTGCGGGGTTCGACGCCGTGCGCCGGGGAGTCGACGAGGCGCTACGGCGGCAACACGGCCTGCGGCGTGGTGCGCGCCCCCGACGCCGATCCGATCCTGCTCGACCTCGGCACCGGCCTTCGCTACTTCGGGGAGGAGTATCCCGTCGGTGTGCCTCTTCACGCGCACGCGCTCGTCACCCACCTGCACTGGGATCACGTGCAGGGCCTCCCGTTCTGTCGACCGCTGCTGTGCGCCGGCTCGTCGTTGACGGTGTACGGACCGGCGCATGAGGGTGTCGGCTTCGACGACGGGTTCGATGCGCTCATGCGTCCGCCGTTCTTCCCGGTCACCCGTGCGCAGCTCCCGGGTGAGATCTCCTTCCTCACGCTGGCGCCCGGTGTGCATGATGTGGCCGGGGCCAAGGTCACCGCGCTGGAGGTCCCGCACACCGACACGACCTTCGGCTACCGCATCGAGCGCGACGGTCGATCGGTGGCCTACGTCAGCGATCATCAGCAGCCGGTCGATGGCCGGTCGATCGCCCCGGCCGTGCTCGATCTGTGCGAGGGCGTGGACGTGCTCATCCATGACGCGCAGTTCACCCCGGAGGAGTTCGCCGTGAAGTCGAACTGGGGACACTGCACCATCGAGTACGCCGTGCACGTGGCGGCCTCGGCCGGTGTCGGTCGGCTGGTGCTGTTCCATCACGACCCGTCGCACGCCGACGACACGCTCGATCGGCTGCTCGACGGCGCCCGCGGTCTGCCTTCGGCGGTCGGGCTCGACATCGTCGCCGCCCACGAGGGGCTCACGCTGACGCTGTCCTAGGATCGGCGGCCGTGAGCGCCGACCATCCCGACCACGCCTTCGACTCCGCCAAGTACCGACAGGTCCTCGGCCACTTCCCGACGGGGGTGACGGTGGTGACGGCCATGACCGACGATGGTCCGGCCGGCATGGCCATCGGGTCGTTCTCGTCGGTGTCGCTGGATCCGCCGCTCGTGCTGTTCTGCCCGCAGAAGACCTCGGGGTCGTGGACCCGCATCAAGGGGTCGGGCAACTTCTGCGTCAACATCCTCGCCGAGGACCAGGAGGACGTGAGTCGCGTGTTCGCCTCCAAGTCCGACGACAAGTTCGCCGAGATCGGCTGGAAGCACTCGGGGAACGGCGCTCCGCAGATCACCGGCGTGCTGGCCCACATCGACTGCGAGATCCACGACGTGCTTGATGGCGGTGACCACGACATCGTGGTCGGTCGTGTCACGGCGCTCGACGTGAACCACGAGGGTGGGCCACTGATCTTCTTCCGCGGCGGCTACGGCCGCGTGACCCTCTGAGATCGGTCCGGGACGATGCCCATCTACGCCCTCGGTGACGACGTCCCCGACATCCATCCCGACGCCTATGTGCATCCTGATGCCGTGGTGATCGGCAAGGTGACGATCGGGGCCGAGTCCACGGTGTGGCCCGGTGCGGTGCTGCGCGGCGACAACGGCGGCATCATCATCGGTGCCCGCACCTCGATCCAGGACGGCACCGTCATCCACTGCATCCCGACCCGACCCACGATCGTGGGTGACAACTGCGTGGTCGGCCACATCGTGCACCTCGAGGGCTGCACCATCGAGGACGACTCGCTGGTGGGCAACGGCTCGGTGGTGCTCCACGACGCCGTCGTGCGCTCGGGCGGCATCGTCGGTTCCAACGCGGTGGTGTCGAACCGCACCGAGGTGCCGGGCGATCAGATGGCGCTGGGGGTACCGGCGAAGATGCGACCGGCCACCGACAGTGCCCGCTTCGCCATGCGCATCGCCGCTGACGACTACGTGGCCCGGGGCAAGCGCTATCGCGCCGAGTTGCGGCGTCTCGACTGAACGCGTCCGGTCAGAGGCCGGCGCCCAACCAGTCGAACGGTGACCACGGGAGGTTGCGCGCCACCCAGAAGGCGGCGATGCCCACGAACAGCGCGATGGCACCGGTGCGTGACAGTGAGGGCCGCACGGCGCGACCGCCGACACGAGGGGCCAGCCGGTTCCACGCGAACCACACCGCAGCCACGACGAGGGTCGCCACCACCAGCACGTTGTGGTTGACCGCGGCCACGACGTCGCCGCGCAGCAACGAGTGCACGGCGCGGGTTCCGCCACATCCCGGGCAGTCGAGTCCGGTGAGGGCGTTGAACGCACAGCCGGGCAGGAGGTTCGGCTGGCTGGGATCGACGACGCCGACGTAGGTCAGTCCCGCCACGGTGAGACCGCCGAGGGCCCACCGGGCGCTGCGACCGACGTGCCGAGGTGCGGGAGGCGCGGGACCGGGGCCGAGGCGATCGGAGTCCGGAGTCACGTCGGCTCGGGTCGCGTCGGCGGGAGTGGACACAGGCTCAGTGTACGACCGGGGTGGCAGATGGGAACCGGCACCGACGATCCCCGTAGGGTGAGGCCATGACGATCGAACTCGGACGTGTCGGACTGTGGGCCTATCAACTCGACCAGGTTCCCGCCTCGCAGGCGAAGGAACTGGCGGCCGAGATCGAGGAGATCGGGTACCCCACGCTGTGGATCCCGGAGATGGTCGGGCGCGAACCGTTCGTGAGCTCCTCGCTGCTGCTGTCGGCCACCGAGCGTCTGGTGATGGCCACCGGCATCGCCTCGATCTACGCCCGTGACGCGCTGTGCGCCAACTCGGCGTGGCACACGCTGACCGAGGCCTTCCCCGACCGATTCCTGCTGGGGCTGGGGGTGAGCCATCAGATGATGGTCGAGGGGCTGCGCGGTCACGACTACTCGAAGCCCTACTCGGCCATGTCGGCCTTCCTCGACGGCATGGACAACGGTCTGTACACGGCGTCGCCCTCGCCCGTGCCGCCCACTCGTGTGCTGGCGGCGCTCGGTCCGCGCATGCTGCGTCTGGCCGCTGAACGTTCCGCCGGTGCGCACCCGTACTTCGTCCCTCCGGAGCACACGGCGTTCGCTCGCGAGACCATGGGCCCCGGACCGCTGCTGTGCCCCGAGCAGGCCGTGGTGTTGGAGACCGATCCGACCCGGGCTCGCGAGATCGCCCGCGGGCACATGGCCATGTACCTGCAGCTGCCCAACTACACGAACAACCTGTTGCGTCTCGGTTTCACCGCCGAGGACGTGGCCGACGGCGGCTCGGACCGGCTGGTCGACGCCATCGTCGCCTGGGGCGACGAGGAGACGGTGGCCGCCCGCGTGCGGGCCCATCACGACGCCGGTGCCGATCACGTGTGCATCCAGGTGGTCCCCGCCGAGGGAACGGCTGCCCCCGTGGCCGAATGGCGGCGACTGGCGCCGGTGCTGCTGGGCTGAGGCGGGTCGGGATCCGGCCCGGGAGTTGTTACTATCCCGGTAGGAGAAATTCCCCCTCACCCTCCGATCGGGAGCACCCCTGATGACCACCGAACTCGGCCTCGACCTCAGTCGCTACAAGCTCGGATGGAGCGACGCCGAGGACTACGTCTTCAAGCCCAAGCGGGGCCTCGACGAGAACATCATCCGCGAGATGTCGTGGATGAAGGGCGAACCCGACTGGATGCGCGACTTCCGCCTGAAGTCCTACCAGCGGTTCCTCAAGCGTCCCATGCCCAACTGGGGCGGCGACATGTCGGAGATCTTCTTCGACGAGATCTTCTATTACATCAAGCCCACCGACAAGCAGGTCGACGCGTGGGAGGAACTGCCCGAGTCGGTCAAGCAGACCTACGAGAAGCTCGGTATCCCCGAGGCGGAGCGCAAGTACCTGGCCGGTGTGACCGCGCAGTACGAGTCCGAGGTGGTGTACCACCGCAACCGTGAGGATCTCGAGGAGCAGGGCGTCATCTTCACCGACATGGATACCGCCCTGCGCGAGCACCCCGAGATCGTCCGCGCCTACTTCGGCACCGTGATTCCGCCGAACGACAACAAGTTCAGCGCCCTCAACTCGGCGGTGTGGTCGGGCGGCTCGTTCATCTACGTGCCGCCGGGCGTCTCGGTGGAGATGCCGCTGCAGGCCTACTTCCGCATCAACGCCGAGAACATGGGGCAGTTCGAGCGCACGCTGATCATCGCTGACGAGGGCAGCCTGGTGCACTACATCGAGGGCTGCTCGGCACCGGTGTACACCACCGATTCGCTGCATTCCGCCGTGGTGGAGATCGTGGTGAAGCCCAGCGCCCGCGTCACTTACACGACGATCCAGAACTGGTCGAACAACGTGTTCAACCTGGTGACCAAGCGCGCTCGGGTCGAGGCCGAGGGCCACATGGAGTGGATCGACGGCAACATCGGCTCGCGCCTCACCATGAAGTACCCGGCGGTGTGGCTGGTCGGACCCAAGGCCTCGGGCGAGGTCCTGTCGGTGGCCTATGCCGGCGAGGGCCAGCATCAGGACACCGGTTCGAAGATGGTGCACGCCGCGCCGGAGACCACCTCGAAGATCGTCTCCAAGTCCATCTCCAAGGACGGCGGTCGCACCTCGTACCGCGGCCTCATCCGGGTGGAGGACGACGCCTACGGTTGCAAGAGCCACGTGCAGTGCGACGCGCTCATCCTCGACGATCACTCCATCTCCGACACCTTCCCCTACATGGAGGTCGGATCCGGTGACGCCGTCATCGGCCACGAGGCCACGGTGTCGCGTGTGGCCGACGAGCAGCTCTTCTACCTGATGAGTCGTGGCCTGTCGGCCGAGCAGGCGATGGGCATGGTGGTCAACGGGTTCATCGAGCCGATCACCCGCACCCTGCCGATGGAGTACGCAGTGGAGTGGAGTCGTCTCATCGAACTCCAGATGGAGGGCTCGGTCGGCTGAGCCGACCGCAGCGCATGGAGGGCGGCGCGGACGCCATCGTTCCGTCGTCCCGGGTCCGACTGGGAGAGCGGCGGGCTGTCGGCGACGTCCTCATCTCGTCGGTGCTGTTCGGTGGGTGCAACATCGCGTGGCGTTACGGCACCGGTCCGGCCATCGGGATCGTCGGCTATCGCATGGTCATCGGCTCCGTCATCGCCGTGGGCATCGCCCGGTGGCGTGGCGGCGGCACTTGGCTCGATCCCTTGCGCGTGCGGTCGGGTCGGATCGCCGTTGCGGCCTCGATCGCCGGGCTGGTGGCCGCCGGGTCGATGTTCCGGGCCCTCGACGGGCCACTGGCCGGGTTGACGCTGGCCTGCACCCCTGCGGTGGCGCTGCTGGTGCGCGATCGATCGGGTCGGGTGGCGGTGGGCGCAGCCTTGGGGTCCTCGGCGGCGGCGATCGTCGGTCTCACGGTGGCGGCAGGCGACGCCGGCGTGGCGTCGGTGTCGTGGGGCGACGCCGTCATCGCCGTGGTGTTCGTGGCCATCGACGTGTTCACGCTGCGCGCCCTCGAGGTGGCGGTGACCGAACGCGTCGATCCGATGGCGATCGTGTCGGCGACGATGATCGGCGGCGCCATCGTCCTGGTTCCGTTCGGTCTGGTCCTCGGCGCAGCGCGCGACACCGAGACGCTGGGTGGCGCTCTCGCTGCTGCCCTGGCCATCGCGCTGTTCGGCACCGTGGGGCGGATCCTGCGAGCGGCGGCGCAGCCGGCCGCCGGGGTCACGGCCATGGCCGCCAGTTCACAGGTGGTGGCGCTCGTCACCGCCCTCGGGGGAGTGGTGCTGTTCGCCGACGAGGTCACGGCGGTGAGCGCCGTGTGCACGGCAGTGGCCGCCACCCTGGGCGCCGTGGCCGTCGTGGCGGGGTCGCGGTGGCGCCTCCGACGCGACCCGGCGCTGGGTGCCTCGCTGAGTCGAGCCGATGGATGGGAGGATGGACCGGTGGAAGGAGGACCCCGTGCCGATGCGTGAGGAGTGCAAGCACTTCGAGAGCCGCACCTATGCCGGCGGTGAGACCGTGCGGAAGTGCAATCTCGATCTGGCCCCGGAGGCGCCGTGGCGGTGCCCCGAGAACTGCAGCGCCTATGCCCGGCGGCTGGTCGACGTCGACTGGCAGCACGGCACCCTGGTGACGCCGCCCACGCCGAGTGAACCGGTGGGAGAGGGCATCGCCGAGTTGCTGGACGAGGCCGAGGACATCGTGAATGCTGCCGGACCGGCGATCCTCGCCGAGTTCGAGGCCGAACAGCGTCGGGCCAAGGGCCCGCTCGGGCGTCTGCGCCGTCGGTTCCGGCGGGACTGAGTCACCGACCGAGCCAGCGACCGAGCCGCTTCGGGGTTGGTCGGCATTTCTCCTACGCCGGTAGGATTATTTCCGTGACCTCCCCCCTCACCGCACCCGTGGGTGGCGACGCGCTCGCCGCCCGCCGATCGGCTGCCGCCGAGCGCCTCTCCGGCGCTGCGCTGCCCGCCACCGACGAGGAGGTGTGGCGCTACAGCCGTGTCGGTGACCTCGATCTGACCCGGTGGGGTGCGCCGGCCGTCATCGACTCGTTGCCGCCGGCCGTCGACGCGCTGCTGTCCTCGCTGGGACATCTCGCCGGTGCCGTGGTGGTTCACGATGGCACCGTGGTGGCCCGTCGACTCGACGAGCGGTTCATCGCTGCCGGGGTCTACGTCGGTCCGGCCGCCGAGCACCCCGAGGGCGTGGACGCGCTCGGCTCGGTGATCGGTGACGGCCCCGATGTGTTCACCGCCCGCAACGATGCCCTCGGCGCCGCGCCGCTGTTGGTGCACGTGCCCCGCAGCGTCGTCGTCGACGCGCCCATCATGATCGTGGACTGGATCTCGTCGGCCGATGTCGCCGTGCACCCGCGCCTGGTGGTGCGGATGGCAGCCGATTCCGAGGCGACCGTCGTCGAGTGGCGCGGGTCGGACGATGTGCCCGCGCTCTCGGTGCCGGTGTGTGAACTCGATGTGGATCGGGCGGCGCGACTTCGCCACTTGGTCGTGCAGGACCGCGGCCCGAAGGTGTGGGAGATCGCCACAACCTCGGCCCGGGTCGACACCGACGGATCGGTGTCGGTCGTGCAAGCCGGATTGGGATGCGACTACGGCCGGTCGCGTGTCGATTGTCGACTCACCGGTCGCGGTGCGTCCGGTGATCTCGATGCCGTCTACTTCGCCACCGGCGAACAGACCCTCGACTACCGCACCTTCCAGTGGCACGACGCCCCCGACACCACCTCGAATCTGTTGTTCAAGGGCGCGGTCGATGACGACGCCCGCTCGGTCTACACCGGGCTGATCCGGGTGGAGCGCGAGGCTCGGGGCACCAACGCCTTCCAGACCAACCGCAACCTCAAGTTGTCGGATCGGGCGTGGGCCGAGTCGGTGCCCAACCTCGAGATCGAGACGAACGACGTCCGTTGTTCGCACGCCTCGACCGTCGGACCGATCGACGAGGATCAGCTCTTCTACCTCGAGAGCCGCGGGGTGCCCACCGAGACCGCCGAGCGGTTGATCGTCGCCGGGTTCTTCGACGAGGTGCTCGAGCACATGACCGTTCCGGCCGTGGCGGCACTGGTGACCGAGGCCATCGCCCGTCGATTGGGGAGCGCCCGATGATGCTGGAACGGGTGTGTTCGGTCACCGATCTCGCCGATGGTGAGGTGCGACGATTCGAACTCGGTGAACTGGCCGTGGCCGTGGTGCGTATCGGCACCGACTGGTACGCCATCGAGGACCGCTGTTCGCACCAGGACGTGGCGTTGTCCGATGGCGAGGTGCTGACCGACACCTGTGAGATCGAGTGCCCCAAGCACGGGAGTTGCTTCTCGTTGCGCACGGGCGAGGTGGACACCCTGCCCGCCACCAAGCCGGTGGCCGCCTTCGGTGTGCGCATCGACGGTGGCGACGTGTATGTGGAGGTCGACTGACATGGGCGAGTTGCGCATCGAAGGACTGGTCGTCGACGTCGCCGGCCGTCGCATCCTCGACGGGATCGATCTCACCGTGCGTTCGGGTGAGGTGCATGCCGTGATGGGCCCCAACGGGGCCGGCAAGTCGACGCTGTCGCACGTGCTCATGGGCCGGTCCGGGTACGAGGTCGTCGCCGGTTCGGTGACGCTCGACGGCACCGACCTGTTGGCCCTGCCCACTTGGCAGCGGGCCGAGGCCGGGTTGTTCCTGTCGATGCAGTATCCCGTCGAGGTGCCGGGCGTCCGTCTGGAGCCGATGTTGGTCGAGGCGCTGGCCGCCCGGGGTCGTGACACTTCGGTGGTCCATGCTGCGCTGGCCAGCGAGGCCGACCGCATCGGACTGGCCGAGCGCCTGCTCGACCGACCGGTGAACGTCGACCTGTCGGGTGGCGAGAAGAAGCGCAACGAGACGATGCAACTGGCGGTGCTGCGACCCCGGTTCGCCATTCTCGATGAGCTCGATTCGGGCCTCGATGTCGACGCGCTGCGGGCCTGTTCGCGACGAGTCGCCGATGCCACCGACGAGTTCGATCTCGGGGTGCTGGCCATCACCCACTGGACGCGTCTGTTCGAGCAGTTGCGACCCGATGTGGTGCACGTGCTGGCCCAGGGGCGGATCGTGGCCACCGGCGGACCGGAGTTGGCCGACGAACTCGAACGCTCGGGCTACGCCGCGTGGGTGACCGACGAACCGACGGCCGCTGCCGATCCGCTCGCCGACCCGTTCGCCGATCCGCTGGCCTGAGTCCGACGATGCCGCGCGATCCACTCCTCGACGACGCCGAGGTGACTCGTCGGCTCGCATCGATCCCGGAGTGGACGTTCGTCGACGGACACCTGCACCGGGAGTTCGTGTTCGCCGACTTCGTCGAGGCCTTCGCCTTCATGGGTCGCGTGGCGCCATTGGCCGAGGAGCTCGACCATCATCCGAACTGGAGCAACGTCTGGAACCGGGTGGTGATCGACATCACCAGCCACGACAGCGGTGGGCCCACCGAGCGGTGCTTCGCCCTCGCCGCCGCCATCGATGCGGTGGTGTCACACTGACGCGGTGACGCCGCCGCTGCTGCCCCTCGACGACGACCGGTACTGGGCCGATCCCTATCCCGTGCTGGCCGAACTGCGAGAGCACCACCGCACGGCGGTCACCCCCGACGGCGCGCTGGCCGTGTTGCGGTGGGCCGATGCCGAGGAGGTGAAGAAGCGCCCCGAGTTCGTGAACGAGGGACTCGAATACATCGAGGCCCGAGGATTCGTGCCGGGCGATCCGCTCTACGAATGGCGGCGCTACTCCATCGGGGCCCTGAACGGTGACGACCACCGCCGGCTGCGCGGACTGGTCAACCGGGCCCTCACGCCGCGGGCCGTGGAGAAGGTGCGACCGGTGGTGCGGGGTCACGTGCGCGACCTGCTGGCCCGACACGCCGAGACCGGTGGGTTCGACGTACGCGAGCACATCCGCATCGTGCCGTTCCTCTCCATCGCCGCCTTCCTCGACATCTCGCCGGCCGAGGCGGCCGAGGTCGGCCGACGGATGCAGGGCGGCGGGGCCGACGCCTTCGGTCCCCACGTGACGCCGGAGATCAGGGCGGCGGCCAATGCCACCTTCGCCGCGGCGATGGCCTTCGTGTCCGACCTCGTTGCCGACCGCCGGGCCACACCCCGCGACGACCTGCTCAGTCGTCTCATCGCCGTGGAGGAGGACGGCGATCGACTGTCGAACGACGAGTTGATCGTGCTGTTCACCAACATCTTCGCCGGGGCCATCGACACGACCTCCAGTGTCATGACGTCGATGTTCCTCGAGTTCGCCCGTCGTCCCGATCAACTGGAACTGCTGCGGTCGGCCCCCGACGAACTGGCCCGGGGCGCCACCGAGGAGGTCCTGCGCTACCGGCCCGGGTTCTACGCGGCCGGGAGTCGGACGACCGCCGACACGGAGGTGGCCGGTGTGCGACTGGCCGAGGGTGACACCGTCTCCATCATCATCGGCGGCCCCAATCGCGATCCCCGCCGGTTCGACGACCCGGACCGCTTCGACATCACCCGTGACCCGACGCTGTGGTCGTTCACCTTCTCCATGGGGCCGCACTTCTGTCTCGGCCAGGCGCTGGCTCGAGCCGAACTGCAGGAGACGGCGACAGCCATCGCCACCCACACGCGCGACCTGGAACTGGTGGGTGAACCGAACTGGACGTCACGCACGATGGTCAACCACGTCGACCGATGCGAGATCGCCTACCGCTTCGTGGAGTGAGGGGAGCTCGACGAGTGCGACGAGGCGGGGAGTGTCAGTCGCCGCTGCCCTCGTCGATGGCCTGCGACAGCGTGTTCCACGCCAGGGTGGCGCACTTGATGCGCACCGGGAACTTCACCACGCCGCGCAGCGCCTCGAGATCCCCGAGCTTCACTTCGGTCAGATCGGCATCGTCGGTGGCGTCGTGCTCGGCACCCTCGAGCGACGACTCGTGGATCGACATCATCGACTTGAACGCCCGGGTCAACTGTTCGATCTCGTCGACCGTCTTGCCCTTCACGGCCGCCGACATCATCGACGCCGACGACTGACTGATGGAGCAGCCCTGCCCGCCGATGCGGATGTCGTCGACCGTCCCGTCGGCGTCGAGTTGCACGTAGAGCACGATCTCGTCGCCGCACAACGGATTGAAACCCTCCACGCGCACGGCGGGCGGCGTCTCGAGTTCACCGCGGTTCCGCGGGTTGCGGTAGTGGTCGAGGATGATCTCGCGGTAGAGGTCTTCCAGGCCGGGCATCGGCGCTCCTGCAGGATCGGGGCGGACGGAGAGCGTAGGGGGACTACAGGGCGAAGAACGAACCAGCGGCGTCGAGCGCATCGGCCAGCGCATCGATGTCGGTGGTGTCGTTGTAGACGTACACCGAGGCCCGGGCGGTGGCGCCCACACCCAGCAGCCGCATCAACGGCTTGGCGCAGTGGTGGCCCGCCCGCACGCACACGCCGTGGGTGTCGAGGACCTGCGAGATGTCGTGCGGGTGCAGGCCATCGAAGTCGAAGCTGAACACGCCGCCCCGTTCGAGCGGATCGGTGGGGCCGTGGATGCGCAATCGATCGCCGAACCGTTCACCGAGAGTGCGCATCGTGTACTCGACCAGCGCGACCTCGTGGGCCCGCACAGCGTCCATGCCCACACCCTCGAGCCATTCGACGGCCGCTCCCAGCCCGATGATCTCGGCGATCGC
>JBJTGD010000103.1:0-6152 GCA_046093735.1 Acidimicrobiia bacterium
CCTGCTGGCGTGCGCCGAGAGGCTACCGGTGGCGAACGGGGCGGTCGCCCCGACTCAGGGGCGCCGCGGGCGGGGCACGAACGGACTCGTGCGCCGCACGTACTCCTCATAGCCGGGACGCCGCTTGACCAGCGACTTCTCCAGGAGCGTCACGCCGGACACCCGCCGCAGCAGCGTGGTCATCACCAGCGGACCGACCAGCGCGATCCACGCCCAACCACCGGCGCCGACGGCCACCACACCGATGCCCCACCACACGCAGGCATCACCGAAGTAGTTCGGATGTCGCGTCCATCGCCACAACCCGGTGTCGAGCACCTTGCCCTTCGACTCGGGGTCAGCCCGGAATCGACGCAACTGCGCATCACCGACGGTCTCGAAGGTCAATCCCACGAGCCACGCCACCGCACCGAGCACGAGGGCGATGACCCAACCGGTGGCCCGACCCGGGGTCCCGATGCCGAACTGCAGCGGCAACGACACGACCCACATGAGCACACCCTGGAGGGCGAACACGGTGAACAGGCTGACGATCGGGAATCGGTCGCCCCACCGTCGACGCATCGCCGCGTAGCGGAAGTCCTCGCCGTGACCGACATTGCGCGTGAACAGGTGCAGCGACAGTCGGAGACCCCAGATGGTCACGAAGGCGAGGAGGATCCCGGTGCGCAGTGCGTCGACGTCGCTGCGCACGGTGAACCAACTCACCCAGCCCACCACGACGAAGCCGAGCGACCACACCGGGTCGATGATCGACGCGTTACGCAACGGCAGGCTGACGACCCACGTGACGATCATGACGACGGCGATGGCGAGTGCGGACAACGCCAGGAGCGACCACTGCATGACAGGTGGAACACGGGTCGCCACCGACTATTCCCGCTATTCCCGCAACCGTGCCCCGGACGCGGAGCGGACCGGCACTGGGACCGGTCCGCACCACGCACTGCAGCTGTTGTCGGCCCCCGGGACTCCGCCCTTCGACCGAGGGCCGAACCTACCGATGGCCCCGGCGACCTCGCCAGTTCGCCGCCGATCCCGGTCCCGGGGCGGGTTCGAGGGCGGGTTCGAGAGCGGGTTCGAGAGCGGGTCCGGGGCCCGTCGACCTCAGCCGAGGGCCAAGGGGAGGCGGTCCATGCCCCGGAGCACGAGGCGACCGTTCCACTCGGGTTCGGCCTGGGCGTCGACGGCGGGGAAGCGACGCAGCAGACGTGTGATGGCCACCGTGCCCTCCAGCCGGGCCAGCGACGCACCGAGACAATGGTGCGTGCCGCTGCCGAACGACAGGTGCCGAGCGGCATCGGCGCGACGCAGGTCGAGCACATCGGCCTCAGGACCGAACGCCTGCTGATCACGATTCGCCGAACCGAGACAGGTCAGGACGAACGTCCCGGGATCGATCGCATGGCCCTCGATCTCGATGGGCTGGAGAGCGATCCGCCGCGACATCTGCACCGGCGAGTCGAAGCGGAGCAGTTCGTCGCTCGCAGTCGCCTCGACCGAGGGGTCGTCACGCAGGAGTTCGAGCTGGTCCCGGTTCTGCAGCAACGCCCACATCCCGTTGCCGATGAGGTTGACCGTGGTCTCATGACCGGCGATGAACAGCACGGTCACCTGGTCGAGCAGTTCGGTATCGGAGAGCACGTCGCCGTCGGACTCGGCCTGCAGCAGGGCGGTGAGCAGGTCGTCGCCGGGATTCCTGCGCTTCCACTCGATGACCTCGGACAGGTACTCCCGCATCGACTCCCCGGCGAGGATGCACTGCACGATCTCCTCGGGTCCGATGGTGAAGTCGAGGATCCGCACCAGTGTGTGCGACCACTCCCGCAACTGATCGCGATCACTCTCGGGCATGCCCAGCATCTCGCTGATGACGGTGAACGGGAGAGGGAAAGCGAGATCGGCGATGAGGTCCATCTCGCCGGCGTCGGCCATCGCATCGAGATGACCGTCGACGCTGCGTTCGATCACCGGCCGCAGGTCAGCCACCCGACGCGGAGTGAACACGCTGCTCACCAGTTTGCGCAGTCGGGTGTGATCGGGCGGATCGATGTTGAGGATCGAGGTGTCCTCGCGCGGCGGTCGACCGGGCAACAGTTCGGCCACCACCTTGGTGCGGTTGCGGGGATCGACACCGGTGATCTCGATCGCCTTGCGCACATCGACGCTCATGGTGACGTCGCGCAGCAACCGCACCGAGGTGGCGTGATCGAACACCATCCACGGCCCGAACGGCGTCTGCTGCACCGGTTCGGTGGAACGCTCGGCGGCGTAGACGGGATAGGGATTGGCGGCGAAGCCCGGTACGAACGGGTCGAACATCGGGCCTCCGCTGCTCAGTGCGGCAGATCGCGGAAGGGAGTGTCGCGGTCGTTGCTGGGCTCTCGAGGCAGACCGAGCACCCGTTCGCCCACGATGTTGCGCTGCACGTCCTCGGTGCCACCACCGATGCGCGCCATCCACTGACCGGTGAACACCATCGTCTGCCAGTAACCGTCGTCGATGGCGTCAGGGCCCCACAACATCCCGTCGGCTCCCATCAACTCCTCGACCAGGTCACCCTGGAAGGCGAGTCGGTTGGAGATGGCGACCTTCATGGTCGACACCTCCGGTCCGAGGGGCACTCCCTTGGTCGCCGCCGTGCGGGCCCGGTACCCAATGAACCGCGAGATCTCGTAGTCGGTGTACAGGTGCGCCAGCTTCTGTCGGATCACCGGATCATCGGTGCGTCCGTACCGACGGGCCAACGCCAGGATGCCGGCGAAACCGTCACCGCGACTGGAGGCGATGCCGGCGCGCTCACTGGTGAGGGTGGTCATGGCCGTGGCCCAACCATTGTTCACGCCACCCAGCACGTTCTCGACGGGGATCCGAACATCGGTGAGGAACACCTCGTTGAACTCGGCGCCGCCGGTGGCCTGCTTGAGCGGACGCACCTCGATTCCCGGCGTGCGCATGTCCAACAGGAAAAAGCTGATGCCACGGTGCTTGGGAACGTCCCAGTCGGTGCGGGCCAGCAACATGCCCCAGTCGGAGACGTGGGCCGACGAGGTCCACACCTTCTGACCGTTGATGACCCATTCGTCACCGTCGAGTTCGGCCCGGGTGCGCAACGAGGCGAGATCGGAGCCGGCATTCGGTTCGCTGAACAACTGGCACCACACCTGCTCACCCCGCAGGATCGGCGTGAGGAACTGCTCCTTCTGCTCATCGGTACCGTGCACGATGATCGTGGGGCCGAGCATGCCGATGGCCTGCGCGAACATCCCCGCCGGAACGTCGAACGTCGACTCCTCCTCGGCGAAGATGCCCTCGTGGAGTCCGGTGAGTCCGCGGCCACCGAACTCCGCCGGCCACGTGAGTCCGGCCCAGCCGGCGTCGGCCTTGACTCGCTGCCAGTCACGACATGCCTTCACGTGGACGAGTTCGTCCTCGGCCAGCGTGCTCATGGTGACCTGGGTCGATCCCGGAGCCTTGGGCGTTCCGTGCTGCGAGAGGAACGCCCGGCACTCGGCCCGGAACGCTGCTTCCTCGGGTGTCTCGTCGAAGTCCATGTCTCCCCCTTCCTGCGATTGTGTCGGGCGCTCAGCGACCGGTCCAGTTCGGTTCGCGTCGCTCGAAGAACGCGTTCACGCCTTCGACCGTATCGGCTGCCGAACGGACGACCTCCTCGGAGTGCACGGTCTCGCGCCAACCGAGTTCCTCACCCGGTTCATCGATCTCGGCCAGGAATCGCATCGTCTCGCGCACGGCCACCGGACCATTGCGACAGATCCGCTCGGCCAGAGCCACCGCCTCGTCCACCGCCCCGCCGTCGTCACATACGAGATTGACCAGCCCCAGCCGCTCGGCCCGGGTGGCGTCGATGGAGTCGCCGGTGAGCAGCAGCTCACGGGCCACGTTGCGTGGCAGGGCCCGAGGGGCCCGGAACACACCGCCGCAGATGGGCACGAGGCTGCGCTTGACCTCGGGGAGTCCGAACGTGGCCGATCGTCCCGCCACCACCAGATCACAGGACAGCACCACCTCGAAGCCACCACCCAGTGCCGCGCCCTCCACTGCGGCGATCAACGGCTTGATCCGCTCGCGCCGGATCACGCCGTATTGACCACCACGCTCGGTGGTGTGGATGCCGGCCCGCATGTCGGTACCGGCGCTGAACACCGACGGCGCGCCGGTCAGCACGCCCACCCACAGCTCGGGATCGTCAGCGAGACGATTGAGCGCAGCGTCGATGCCGAGGGCGATCTCCTCGTCGATGGCGTTGCGCTTGGCCTCGCGGTCGAGACGGATGACGAGCACCCGTCCCCTCGTCTCGGCGTGGACGGTGTCGGACATGGAACCCCCTGCGGTCCGGACCGACGACGGGTCGGCCGCCGAATGGTAGGGAACGCGACGTACCGTGGTCGCACCCGACCCGAGGAGGACCGATGGCGACCACCCCGCCGATCATCGGCGTGTACCCGGGCACGTTCGATCCGCCGACCATCGCCCACCTCGCCATCGCCCGCGCTGCTCTGGACCAACTCGGGTTGGACCGCCTCGATCTCACGATCTCGTCGGCGACGCTGGGCAAGGACGACACACGCCTCACTCCGATCGACGAACGCCTCGCCGAACTGACCGCCATCACGGCGGCCGATGCCCGCTTGGCCGTGCGCTCGACCTCGGACAGTCTCCTCGTCGACATCGCCGCCGGGTACGACGTGCTCGTCCTCGGTGGCGACAAGTGGGCGCAGGTGCTCGACCCCGAGTGGTACGGGGGCACGACCGCTCGTGACGAGGCCCTGCATCGATTGCCGACGGTGGCGTTGGCGCCCCGACCGCCGTGGACCGAACTGGGCGACGATCCGCAGGGCGACGCGCCGGCCCCGGTCACCGTGGTGGTGCTCGACCTCGACCCCGCCCACCGGGAGGTGTCGGCCACTGCGGTCAGGGACGGACGGCACGACTGGCGCGCCCGGCCCTCCGACACCTGACCACGGGTACGGTCGGGCCATGAAGGTGGCTGCCATCCAGTTCCGTTGCGAGGGCGATCCGGCTGCCGACCTCGATCGGGCCGCCGAGCTGGTGCGCGACGCATCGCAACAGGGGGCGGAACTGATCGTGCTGCCCGAACTCTTCGCGTCGCTGGGCCGCACGGCGACGATGATCGCCTCGGGCGAACCGACCGACGGCCCCACGATGCGATGGGCGCAGGCGTTGGCCCGCGCAGCCGCCACCACGCTGGTGCCGGGCAGTTTCGTGGAGGAGTCCGCCGGCCGGCGCCACAACACGACCGCAGCCATCGGACCGGATGGAGTCGTGCTCGGTCACTACCGCAAGATCCACCTGTTCGACGTCGATGTCGACGGTGCCCGGTCCCGCGAGTCCGACACGTTCAGTGCCGGTGACGAGCCGGTCGTCGTCGACGCACCGGGCGCACGCGTGGGATTGACGATCTGTTACGACCTGCGTTTCGGTGAACTGTTCCGTCGTGAGACCCTCGACGGAGCCGACATGATCGCCGTGCCCTCGGCCTTCACCGCCGCAACGGGGCGTGACCACTGGGAACTGCTCGTGCGAGGGCGGGCCGTCGAGAACCAGGTGGCGCTGATCGCCGCCGCCCAGTGGGGAACGAGTCCCGACGGCATCGAGCGTCACGGGCACACGATGGTCGTGGACGCCTGGGGTCGGGTGCTGGCCGATGCCGGGCCTTCGGGTGATGCCGTGGTGGTCGTCGATGTCGATCTCGATACGCAAGCCGACATCCGCCGTCGACTCCCCAGCCTCACCCACCGACGACCCGACGCCTACGGGAGCGATTGACAAAGCCGACGGATCGTCAGCGACCGAACATCGCCAGCCACTGCTCAGGGGTCCGCGGCGCGAACACGAAGTTCAACCGGCGCGTCTCACCCATCGAGGCCGAGGGCTGCGGCGAGTACAAGTGCCCCGGGAAGAGGATGGCGTCGTCGGGCACTCGAGCCAGTCGCTGCGTGAGGCTCTCGTCGAGCGCCAGCGGATCGCCACCGGGAAGATCGGTGCGCCCGCATCCCTCGAGGAACAACGTGTCACCGGACACCAGATGACCGTCGACGAGGAAGCACTGACTGCCGGGCGGGTGCCCCGGAGTCTGACTGAGTTCGATGGCGAGATCGCCGACCATCACG